>JACPOX010000271.1 GCA_016191305.1 Legionella longbeachae
GCTGTTATGCGTAAATTATTAATTATTATGAATTCACTTGTTAGAAAAAAACAACTTTGGACTAATTTAGAGCGAACCGTCTTGGATTAAAAACAGCTCCAAGACAGTTGCTATTACCGCTCAGGACAATATCATAAAGTTAAGATTTTTTGTCGTTCCCGGGAATGCGGGAACGATTTAGCGTTAGGAATTCATCTATTGTTGATAATCTTTAGTTCCAGCAATAATTAGTTTGTATACTCGCTCACTAATAATGCCTTGTTCTAATTTTTCTTTTGCATCCCAGGTCATGAGCTGACCTTTTTTCCGTACTAATTTACGAGTTGCGGAGGTTACATCATTAGGATCACCTTCCAATAAAATATCTCGAACTTCCTCATCGAAAACTAAATATTCTCTTAACGCCACTCTTTTTTCATCTACTGTTGGAACAAGTTTTTGCCAAATACACAACCTGATGGTTTCTAGAATATCGATAGTTCTTCCTAAGCGTTCTTCGCCAGCAAATGAAGTGACGAGGCGGCGCATTGTTTCTGCAACACCCGAAGTGTGTAAGGTTGTATATACTGGGTGTCCAGTGAGTGCAGCTTCTAATGCAGCACTTATTGTTTCTGCATCCCTACATTCACCCACCATGATTAAACGTGGTTTACGCCGTAAAGCATTTCTTACACCCTCAGCAAAGCTAGGTAAATGGCGAGGGATTTCTGATTGACTGACTATGGATGATATGGTTTCAATTTCATCATATACGAATTCAATTGGTGATTCATAGGTTAATACTTTACGGTTTGAATCAGCAGTTTCTATCAATTCACGAATAATTGAGGCCAATAATGTGGACTTACCTGAACCCGTTGCGCCTGTGATAAAAACAATTCCTTCCTGAGGAGCAATAGCTTCAAGGACATTATCAGGTAAGTTCATTGTGTCCAATCTAGGAGGGGTCGTAGGAATAGTTCTTAAGGTAATCTGGATTGCATCATGTCCCTCTACCAGACAAGCAGTTCCATTGACTCTGTAACGATATCTAACACCACGATTAGGGCGAAATTCATAATGTGTATCGATGTCCTTACCTGAAAGAAGTTGTGTGGTTGCATTAGGTCCATAAATGGAATTTATTAAATCGCCAAGTTCAGTATTAGACAAGCGACGATTAGTAATTCGGAAGAGTTTACCATACACCTCAGCATAAATAGGTTCACCAGTTTGTATCGTAATATCTGAAGCACTTAACCGTTCAGTGTGCTCTAACATTCTGTCCATAAATACTGGGGTGAAACGAGTAGGTTCATCAGGCATTAAATGAATATTGTTGTTCATACATTAGACCTCTTGCATAACCGGTGTCTTTTTGCTTTATTGCTACGTTTCTGCGGTGCTCATTTACTTAGGTAAACGGTTCCTCGAAACACTTGCCTCTTGCCCTCAAGCAAAATACATAGGTTATGCAAGAGGGCTTTTTATCAGCGAATATGGTTATTATCATTTACAGGGGCAATAACAGGTTGCCAGGATTTATCGGTTATTATAATTTTAGTTCTACTGGCTAATTTTTCCATGTTTGTAAATTGCTCAAGTGCATTTTCATCTTTGGAAACAGCTGCTCGCCATTCTTCACTATTCACATTTAGGGCCGGTAATGCAGTAATTCGTAATACCCGGTCATCAATATGAATTTCAGTGCCATCACCTGTTACACCTAAGTCTGTATGAGATACGTAAGGAGGAGATACCATATTCATCGCCAACAATTTTCTATAAAGAATCATCCCACCAAAGTCTTCTTTAATTCGAGCTATATTTTCTTCAAGAATTGTATTGGCTTGCTCAATACCGTTTTTCCATCCTTTAGCGGTATAAGTGCACCATATCTTTTTCTCTACTTTAGTTTTAGGTAGCAAAGTATAGTGAGGATATTCTGGTTTTACATAATCTAGCCATAAATATTGGCGCCAGTTTGGGGGTGTAGTAACAAAATGCGCTTGTTTTGCAACTTTATAAGTACGATCTGAAATCCGGATGCTCTGAGTATCAGCAAGATTAAGGGTATTTCTTCCTTCCAGTAAAACTGGAGGTAAAATATTATGTTCCAGTATTAGAGAATTAAAATCATAGATGGCGTCTAGTCTTCGTGTTTGTTTTATCAGTTGTTCATCAATGATTTTTGCTCGCCATGCCAAGCCTGCCTGAGCTCCAAGACTCAATGCAGTTTCTTTAAGAGCCATTTGACGAATTTTACCATGATATTTTTTATTTTTTTCATTTGCACTAACGTTTGCCATAGCTTGTATTCCAGCTAATGAACTAGTATCCCCAACGTATTTAGATGAGGTACATGATAGCAGCAATGCTGATAATACAACTGTTAAACTAGGAATAAATTTTCGCATAGCGTAATTCAACAACCTGACTGTTAGGGTAAACGTGAATATCGGCTTTTCTACCAGCTTGGTAATCAATATCACGAAGGATTTCAGCTAAACTTTGATCTTTTATGTTCATGCTAATTAAAACAGGAATAGAGGGCGCTTTACCTATGATACGCGTTCTAAAATGTGCTGACTTTGCAATCCGCATTGTTAATTCTTCTATGGGCCCAGACCAATCTACACTTGCCCTCGCTTGCAAATTATATGCATTAGGTATGGTTAAGGTATTATCTTTATTAGGTGGTATAATCACTTTTTCAACTCGAGCCATTTCGTGCATGGAATCACTTACAGATATGGCTGCTTCTGCCAGCTTGATAGTGGCATCGTCACTAGGATTATTAACTGGCGGTTTCTTAAATAATATACCAGTCTTGCAACTGACAAGCAGGATTGAGGTAATAAACAGCATGACGAGCTTGTTGTTCATTCAATGTTCTTTTATGTCTGGGAATATTCATTTGATTGAAACAGGAGCTAAGCTGCTTGTCAAGACTATCCATGAGGAATTGTATGAATTTAAATAAAAACACGTCACAGTAATCAGTTTCGTTTTTCAAATAACCCATAGAGCACTTGCCCCGCTTGTTTCAATTTGATTTGTCTCCAATGATGCTCATCAAGATGAATTGCCGTAGCTGACTCCAAATATACAAGTCCCCCACTTTTGAGAACAGGGCTTTGTGCTAAATATGACATACATTGGGGCAAAAAATTTTGTGCAAAGGGAGGATCTAGAAAAATAATATCAAAATTTTCTTTACTATGTTCTAGATACTCTAACGCATCAGTTTTGAGGAGTTTAAGCTTTGAACTATTAAATGTGCTAATAGTTTTATGTAAATTGGCATAAGCCTGTGGTGATTGCTCAAGAAAAAAGACCTGTGCGGCCCCTCTGGAAAATGCTTCCAAACCTAAGGCCCCACTTCCAGCAAAGGCATCCAGACAGTTTGTTTCTCTGATATTGTGCATTAACCAGTTAAATAAAGTTTCGCGTACTCTATCAGGTGTAGGGCGTAAGCCTTCTACATCTGGGAAATGCAGCTTTTTACCTCGGTATAATCCACCGATGATCCGTACAACCTGCTTCACGATTTACCCACAGTGACTAATAATAATTTACTTGGATTAATTTGCTGTTTAAATGCTTGTTTAATCTGTTCACTAGTTACCGCATTAATATGATCCGTATAGGTATCTAAGAAGCTGTCTGGTAAATGGTAAAAAGCCATGCGTAACAAGATGCTTGCAATACTGTGATTACCCGATAAAGAGAGAGGAAAACTGCCTGTGAGATACTGTTTTGCGGCTTTTAATTCTTCCTCGTTAGGACCCGTATCGACATATGAACCTAAAACATTCTGAATAATATTCAGTGCATCGTGGGTTTGTTTATTTTTAGTTGATAAACTAATGAGGAATGGTCCTTTTCCTGTCATAGGAACAAACTGACTGTCTATCCCATAGGTTAAACCACGTTTTTCACGTACTTCAGTTGCTAGTCGCGAAACTAAAAGCCCACCACCTAAAATATAATTGCCCACCATCAGCGGAAAATAGTTCGGATCATCATGATCAATTCCGATTTGACCAAGGCGGATCACAGTTTGAGTAGATGGAAAGGGAATGCTTATAGTTTCCGCTTTTGTTAATGGCAAAGCTTTTGGTATGGGTGGGGCTGCTTGGCCTTCTGGAAGATCTTGAGTTATTTGCTCTGCGATTTGATGAGCTGTTTGACTGTTTAGAGCACCTACCATAACCAGAATGGCATTTTTTGCAACATAATAACGGTTGTTAAATTCAATAACCTGCCTTTTGTTAATCGCACTCACAGTTTTGCTTGTGCCGTGAACCGGATGTGCATAAGGGTGTTGTTGATATAAAGCCTCCAAAAAATTGCGTTGGGCTATATCTTCAGGGGAGTCGTTGCTTTGTTCAATAGTCATCAATTGCTGTTGTTTTTCTCTTTCAAAAGCATCATCGGGAAAATCTGGATGGTTAATGATCTCAGTAAAAGTATGGCAAGATTGTGCCAGAGCTTCCTTGTTGACTAAGGTTTTAAGGTTAAAAACAACCATATCCCTATTGATATCTACATTATACTGCGCTCCGGGCTCAGCCAAGGCTTCAGCTATGGAGTTAGCATTTTGCCCGGAATTTCCCTGATTCATCATTTGGCTAGTTATAGCACTTAAACCATATTGACGTTCATCATAGGATGATCCAGCCGCAAAGGCTAAACTAATGTTTAGCATAGGCACTTCCATCGCAGGATAAAAAATAACGCGTACTCCATTTTTAGTTTGCCATTTTTCTGTTTTGAATGTACTGGCTACTGCTGTGTGTGACAGTCCAAGTATCAATGCCAAAATACATGCGCTAAAATTTTTCATGGTGTCACCTTATCTTGCTTTTGAGGGTCTAATATTGCTGTTGTTAGGTTTTTGTCTTGAAAATAACGTTGCGCGGTGAGTTGAATTTGTTCTGGAGTAACCGCATTAATAGCATCGGTATAGTCCTCAGTTTTTTTCCAACCAAGGCCTACAGTTTCTAAAAGACCAAGTTCCGAAGCTTGTCCAAAAAGTGAATCTTTTTCATAGGTTTTTTGTGCAATGATTTGATTTTTAACTTTTTGTAATTCCTTTTCACTTATTGGAAACTTTTTCAAAGCGTCTAGTTCCTTAAGAAAACCTTTTTGTACGTCTCTGATATTGTGTTTTTGATCTGGAGCGCCATAGATGATAAATTGGGTTTGATATCTTGTATAAGGGTTATAGTAAGTATCTGCATCAGTGGCTACATGATCACCGCGAATCAGATTTTTGGCAAAACGCGAACTTTCCCCTCCATCCAAAATAGCTGCGATGATCTCTAGAGCATAGGGTTCATAGGTTTTTTTTGCTGTAGATACACCAGGAGCCATATAACCCATCATGAGTAAAGGTAATTTTGCTGAGCTTTGAATATGTATCGTTTTTTTACCTAGAACGGGCGGTTCTTTTTGCAATTTTCGCTCAGGAACAGGGTGTTGAGATATAGCACCAAAATAACGCTCTGCCAAAACATGAACCTGTTGAGGATTAACATCACCTACTACTACAAGGGTAGCATTATTGGGCGCATAATATTTTTTATACCATTCGCTCAGATCGTTTACGTTCATTTTCTTAAGATCACTCATCCAACCGATAACAGGATGATTGTAAGGAGAAATTAAATGAGCTGTTGCTAAAAAACGTTCAAAGGCGAGTGCTTGTGGATTATTATCGGTACGAAGGCGCCGCTCTTCCTGGATGACTTTGATTTCTTTGGCAAATTCATTCGCGTCAAGAAGTAAATGATTCATGCGATCTGCTTCTAGTTCAAAATTGGTTGCTAGCTTGGTAGCATCTGTTTTTTCAAAATAAGCAGTGTAATCTGTGTTGGTAAAAGCGTTTAATTGACCGCCAATTGCTGATATAGTTTTGGAAAAAACACCTAAAGGATGTTTTTCAGTTCCCTTAAACATCATGTGTTCTATGGCATGGGAGACGCCGGTGATTCCTCCGGGTTCGTCAGCTGACCCTACCTTATACCAGAGCATGGATACTACGATTGGGGCTCTATGATCCTCTTTTACCAGTATTTTTAATCCATTATTCAAGATAAACTCTTGAACTTGGCTGAAGGTCTGGCAAGATAGTAGCAAGAGTAAAGTAAAGAGTATTTTGCGCACGACTTAACCTCAAAGCAAAAATGATGATAGAATTTCATATTTTTTAGGATTTGTACACTATTATGATTAAATGGTTTAAACGAAGTCATGACTCAAGCGCTTCAAAAGCCGATAGTCCTCAGAATGATATGGGCTTGTTATCTGAACATACTGAAGCTGTAGAACAAGTACAAGAACCTGCTAAAGAAGGGATTTTCGCACGTTTTCGGAAAGGTTTAAGTAAAACGCGTCATCAATTGGGTGATGGGATTGGGCGTTTGTTGTTAGGAAAAAAAGAAATCAGCCAGGAACTTCTGGATGAATTAGAAACACTCTTAATCAGCGCTGATTTGGGTATGGATACAGCCCAAGCTGTATTAAAACAGCTAGCAGAAGGTTTGGCTCGTAAACAATTATCTGACGGTAATGCCGTGTATGAAGCACTTAAATCACATTTGCAATTGATGTTAAATCAAAAAAATCTACCCTTCATTTTAGATACTCCGGATCACTCCCCCTTTGTTATTTTAATGGTTGGCATTAATGGTGCAGGTAAAACAACCACTATAGGCAAGTTGGCTAAACAATTTCAGCAACAAGGCAAAAAAGTTATGTTGGCTGCTGGTGACACGTTTAGAGCTGCGGCAGTGGAACAATTGCAGGTTTGGGGTGAACGAAATGATATTTCTGTGATTGCTCAACACACCGGAGCGGATAGTGCATCGGTAATTTTTGATGCACTGCAAGCAGCAAAAGCACGTAAAATGGATGTGTTAATTGCTGATACTGCAGGCCGATTGCATACTCAGGGTAATTTAATGGATGAATTGAAAAAGATAAAACGAGTCTTGCAGAAATTGTGCCCAGAAGCACCTCATGAGACCATGTTGATATTAGATGCATCCATAGGACAAAATGCATTGGTCCAGGCACGGCAATTTCATGAAGCAGTTGAATTAACCGGTATCACTATGACTAAACTTGATGGTACTGCCAAAGGTGGAATATTGTTTGCTATTGCTAATGAATTAGGAATACCCTTTCGTTATATAGGGATTGGTGAAGGGATAGAGGATTTGCGCCCCTTTGATGCTACACAATTTGTTGGTGCATTGTTTAATGATCACATTTGACCAAGTTAGTAAGCGTTACCCAGGCGGTTTTGAAGTTTTAACCCAGGTAAATTTTTCCTTACTAAAAGGAGAAATGGCTTTCCTTACAGGCCACTCAGGTGCTGGAAAAAGTACCTTACTTAAATTAATTGCACTTTTGGAGTGGCCTACATCGGGCCAATTGATAGTTAACGGCTTGCACTTAAATCATTTAAAAAAACGTGATGTGGCTATTCATCGCAGTCAACTTGGTATTACTTTTCAATCTCCTAATTTACTTAATGACCGAACAGTTTTTGATAATGTGGCTTTGCCTTTACAAATTCAGGGTATGGCTTATCCCATGATCAGCAAAAGAGTGCACGCTGCTCTAGATATGGTAGGTTTGTTAACTAAGGAAAAAATGCTGCCTGCTCATTTATCTGGAGGGGAACAACAACGAGTAGGTATTGCGCGTGCTGTAGTGCATAAGCCTGCCTTGTTGTTGGCTGATGAACCTACGGGAAATCTTGATCCTAAACTCTCTGCAGAGATCATGGCTATTTTTGAACAATTTAATCAAGTGGGGGTGAGTATCTTAATTGCTACCCATGATCTCGCTTTGATTGCAAGGATGAAGCATCGTATCGTCATGCTAAAAGGAGGACGGATGTGTTAAAACGAAGTCAATCAATTTTCGCGTATCACCTCCAAGCGGCAGTACATAGCTTGAACTTATTATGTCGCAAGCCTGTAGCAACTATTATGACTTCTATAGTTATTGCCATTGCTCTGGCTTTACCGGCTCTTTTTTGGGTGTTTTCCGATAATCTTTCTAAATTGACTGCAAGTTGGAATCGTGGTGGTCATATTTCCCTTTATTTAAAGCCTGGCTTATCAAATACTGAGCAGCAACTTGTGTTGCAAAAAGTACGTGATGCGAATGGAGTGGCTCAAGTTTCCTTAAAATCTTCGGCTGATGGTCTGTCTGAATTGACTCAACAAGAGGGCATGCAAGACATTATGCGTTATCTTCCTGAAAATCCTTTACCAGCATTAATCGATGTAATTCCGACTTTGGTTGTAGATTCTCCGGCCAAACTGGACTTATTGTCACATCAATTACAAACCATAGCTCAGGTAGATAATGCAAAAGTAGACATGGAATGGATAAGTCGTCTACATGCACTTTTTGGTTTTGCAGCTAAGTTTTCTAATGCTTTATTGGCCTTATTGGCAATGGCAGTTATTGTCATCGTTGGAACTACATTGCGTTTGGCGGTTCATAGTCGCCAAGAGGAAATCCAAGTTTTAAAATTAGTTGGAGCTAAAGATTCTTTTATACTCAGACCATTTTTATATTCAGGGGTTTGGTATGGCGCAATCGGCGCTATTTTTGCTATTTTTTTAGTTAATATCTTTGTTTTAAGTTTAGGTACAGCAGTTAATCAGTTGGCCTCTGTATATCAAATGCACTATCCGTTAACAAGTTTGTCAATGCGACAGATCTTGCTACTTGTTTTATTTGCGATTATACTAGGCTGGATAGGGGCCTGTTTGTCTGTAAAACGACAATTGGCATCTATAGAACCTCAGTTATGAGTTTCGGCCTATTTATCACCTTTTTTACAGAGAAATTATAGAGGAAAGAAGCATGAGTCAACATTTGCAACTTGCCGCAATGAATTTACCTGTCGGCAGTCTTGATTCTTACATCCACAGAGTGAATCAAATTCCTATGTTAACTTTGGAGGAAGAGGTTTCCTGTGCCGAGCGTTATCATGCTGAAGGGGATCTTGAAGCAGCAAGGCGTCTAGTTCTTGCTCATTTGCGCTATGTTGTCCGTGTAGCTCGTGGTTATTTGGGCTATGGTTTGCCTTTAAATGATTTAATTCAGGAAGGTAATGTTGGTTTGATGAAGGCGGTAAAACGCTTCGATCCTAAAATGGGCGTACGCTTAGTTTCTTTTGCTGTTCACTGGATTAAAGCAGAAATTCACGAATTTGTTTTGCGTAATTGGCGCATTGTTAAAGTAGCTACCACCAAAGCGCAGCGTAAATTATTTTTTAATCTTCGCCAAATGAAAAATCGTTTGGGTTGGATGAGTCATGAAGAAGTATCAGCTGTAGCAAATGATTTAGGTGTGAGTCGTGAAGAAGTGTTAGTCATGGAGCAACGCTTAAATGCAATGGATGCTTCTTATGATGCTTCTGATGCTGATGATAGTGATGATTTGCAAATGGTACCAGAGCGTTATTTATTTAATGCCAATGATGATCCTGCTTTATTACTTGAAAAAGAGAGCGCAGAAGATCAAGGGCGTGAGAAGCTTATGTTCGCTATGGAACAACTTGATGAGCGTAGCCAGGATATTTTACAGCAACGATGGTTGGCAGAAGAAAAGCTGACATTACATGATTTGGCTAAAAAATATGGTGTATCCGCTGAGCGTGTTCGACAGCTTGAAAAAAATGCCATGAAGAAGTTGCGTCAATATATA
>JACPOX010000266.1 GCA_016191305.1 Legionella longbeachae
AAATAGCGCGAAACTTTTTAAAGGTGCGCTATCTTTTATCAAAAAAGCCTTGGAACTATGTAGTGAAAACCCTGTATTTTTGCAAAGTGCAGCCAGTTGGTATGAACAATACATTGAAGTTCTTGAAAGAGCCGTTGAAAATGAGGATGTTGTACAGAAAAATATAGCTAGCAATTTTAGTTATGCAATACAATATTACCGAAAAGCATTATCAGTATGTCATGAACAAGACTTAGCATTAAGAAATATTATTTTATCTAACCTTACAGAATGTTTAGCGCAATATGGTCATCATTTATACAAAAATAAAGATTATAAAAATGCACAAAAAATTTATTTAGAAGCAATGCATCTTGATCCAGAACACCTCATTGTCATTAATCAAATTGGAATGTCTCTTTTTAAACAGGATTGCTTCCCTGAAGCAAGAAAGTACTTTTCGTCTATCTTGGAAAAAACAGAAGATAAACAAGAAATTGCGGATGCTTGGTTAAATATTGCTTGTACTTATAGATTAGAGAAAAAATGGGAGAAGGCTGAGGAAGCTCTTAGACAAGCTAAGAAATTTGCACCTGAGGACTTTTCTATTACCGAGGAAGAAATGAAGGTGAATGAATCAAAATTGGCAGCACTTCTTATATCTACATCTCAAACATTATTTGGCTGCTCAAATCCTGATTCTCAAGGTGCTGGAAGCAAAACAGTTCAAGAATCAAGTTTCCAATTTGAGTTTAACTAAAATTTTCTGAAGCATATTTAGTTCATTCAATTTGGGCTGGATATGCGGTAAAACCCAATATCTTCATTATAGTCAGATAATCAGCTGCAGATATAAATCGTTTTTAAAAACGCTGTTTTCCTATTTTAAGCCTAGCAAATAATCGCCGAGCAAAAGTCAATTCCAAAGGAAATAGTTTAAGAAGTCTTTTATACTTTGGAATAATTGAGCGTTACTTATAATTTTTATTTTTTGATTTAAACAATTCATTTATATGATTTTTTCTTATACGACATAACAAAAATAGCCAATCAGTTATATGAGGATTTTTTGGTTAATTTAAAATCAAATTCAGTTAAATGTTCGTTTATAGAAGTAGAAACCCACATTGTTACTGAACTACAGAGTATCTTACCCAATTATGATCGAATCATTAATGGTTACACTCTGAAGGAATGCTTCGAGAGTATAGAGCATTAGAGGAAAATAAAAAGAATTTTAAAATAAATGCTGATAACAAAATAAAAAAACAGGCCAAATCGTTTTCTTATAAATATCGGGAATTATTAAAAAAAGAATGGCAAATGAGTATTACAACTATAGCAGCAATAGTAGGTGCGATTGGTACCTATCATCACAATTGTCACATTCATTATTTCATTGTCTGGGGAAGAATCTCAAAAAAGCATGGAATAAAGAGGATTTAGTTTGGGGAAACCGCTCTAGAACCTGACCTTCGGTAAATAATTCGACTAATGAATTATAAATAAAATCTAAATCTTTAGGGCATGCAAAACGAATATTCACCGAAGCTTTCATCTTGTATCTCTATTTGTTAACCTATTTTTTTATAAGAATCATGACCAATAAAACGAGCGCCAGGACCTTCATGGGTAATATCGTTCGCTTGCTTGTTCAATATAGAAATTGTATCAATGTTTTTATGTGCCTTATCAAAGTTACCACTAACGCTAAGTACAGAGTCACACATTGGGTAAACTACGCTGAAAGTTAGAGCATTACCAACTATATAGCCAGTAATAGCCCTTTTTTTATTAATTGCTTGGGGACAAGTTTTAGATGCAACTGCAGTGGTAAAATACCCCTCAATTTTATTATCTGAAAGAAGATTTAACTCTAAAATTGAACCTCGTTGATTTTTGAAAGTAATAACTTTTTGTTCAGCAAAAGCAGATTGGCATAACAGTGATGATATAATGGTTGTCGCGCAAAAAAATGTTTTAAAATTCATTGGATACCTCATTTATTATTTTCTTTTTAATCTGATCGATTCTACCATGTAATTGTTACTAGCGCCCATATTGTTTTAATTCAGGAGTCCAATTTTCTTTCATTGATACCCATCGTATAATATCACTAAGCGATTAGTTTAATGCTAACTCATCGCTTAATTAGTATTTTTAATATACATTCTACTCAAAATCTAGTCGCATAACAAATAATGAATTTAATATATACATATTGATATTAATTTTCACCAAATATGACGTAAAATGTCGTTTGGTTATGTCCCGTCAGATCAAAAATATTTATACAGACTGCACCTGATATTAATATCATATTTATGCGATTAGTTTTAATGTGGCTTCCAAGAGTCGATGTCTTTTATAATATGGGCCATTTGAGTAAACTAAAGATCGTATTCGTGCGATACCAGATCCTCCGGGAAATATTGTTATGGCGAGAATTTTCTAGACTCACTGATATTGCAATGGGCTTTAGCTTGGCAGATAAAATACTTGTGGGTAATTGAAAGGTTAATTAAACGCTTACAAATAAGTCGTGTGCTCAATCAACTCATAACAGAAAAAATTGGTTAAAATTAGTTCTGGTGTTTATGCTAAAGCCTATGTATTCCAAATACACAGACATTCCTTTTGTCAAAAATGGCGTAGGCTCCACTCTTAGAGAAGTCTTGAACCGTTTAGGTGTTGCATATGAACCAGGTAGTGCCGAGCAAGATTATAATGCTGGGAAAACAACACAAGTTCCTGCTGGGAATATTGTGAAACTTAAAAGTCGATGTCGTAGACGTATTAGTTATGGGAACAGTGAATTAAGTATATTAAGTCAATAAATCAAAAGGTTGTTCTGGTGGCCTTTCCATTAAAACAGACGGTTGTTTTAATGGGAATTTGCATAAAAAAGGTGGTTGTTTTACTATTTTTAAAAATAATCAATATTATATGGCATGGTAAACTGAAATTAGTTCCCAATTTGTGCCCATATTTAAGTTTATTGAAATAGTTAATTACAATCAATTGGTTATGAAAAATGTCGCGAGTTCATTTTCTGCTTTCAGAAACCAGAGATCGTCCCGCTGTATTGAAGTTTTTCAACAAAGCCATTGGTTCTAGTGGTTTCCCACGGAAGGTGAATATTGATAAATCAGGTTCTAATACTGCAGCATTAGAACGTATTAATAGCTTGTTATTTATCCCTGGATTGTGGCACTTATTGATTGAGATAAGGCGAATAAAATATTTGAATAATAGGGTTGAGCAAGATCATCGCGGCATCAAAAACATCACGAAATATACGCTCGGTTTTAAATCATTCCAATCCGCTGAAGCAACCATTGCAGGAATTGAATTGCATCGTATGCTTAAAAAAGGACAGATACAAAATTCCGAAGACGCACAGCCATATGAGCTGGCGGCCTAATTACGTCCACCAAAAGATGCTGTTAATTTGATAAAAAATTTTCGACGGAAACCCTTAATATAAAACCATCGATTTAGTTCATAAAATGTTAAGAATAAAATAGTATATTATAAAGTCAAATTATAAAATATTAGAACATCTGGTGGCATTATGCAAAATAAAATTGAAGAAGTAGAAGAGGAATTAATTGATTTCTCATTCTTTTTTAAAAATAGTGAATCCGAGAAAAAACAAAAAGAAATAAATTTATTAGAAGAAAAACAACTTATTTCCGATGGGTCAATTATTATTGATATGGATTATTCTAGTAATGGAGATGTATTTATACTAGCTCAAAAAAATAAATATGAAAAATTAAAAGAAATAGTTGGCACTTTGCTTGAATATAATAAATTATTTGACTCTGATATATTAAGTGCTACTCAGATTGAACAATTCATTGAGAAAATTACTATCTCAAAATCGCATCCTCAATTTGATTTTTACATTAATAAACAAAATTATACCTATCAGGTTCATGTCAATCCCCTTTTACCTCAAATTATTAATTTTTTTACAAAAAAGAAATCATTTATCGCTACCAATTGTGCTGGAGGGGCATTTGTCGCTAGTGGTTGTATCCCTATTTTATTTGATCCAGAACGGTTTATAAACTATCAGTTAGTTGATATTTTTCAACAATCCAACACTATCAAGATGAAAGAAAATTTTCTCAATTCTGATAGGGCAACCAATACAATTGCTGAACTTAATAATTTAGGCTTGATTGATGTTATGCCTAAAAATATTAAATGCGGTGATTTTGTTTTCTATTGCTGCGATAAAATTTCATGGCATGCATTTGTTTATTTGAGTAAGGAAATATCAATAAATATTTCTAATATGGATAACGAAAGCTTCAAGCTGGAACCTACACAACTAATTTTAAACAGATATGGACATTGTGGCATCTCTATTGAAGATCCGGAACCTAATAAGCTCAGAGTATTTAGAAAAAATCCTGGTATCGAGTATACCCCTGTAATAAAAGAAACCTTATTAAATTTATATAACTCATATTATTTATATAAATTTTCCAAAAATAATTTTTTAAATAAAGTAAATCTTAAAGAAAATATTTCAATTTTAGCAAATAAATTTAAGCAGCAAGTTATGGATGCCTATTGTAATCAGGATATCAATATACATTTAAAATATGCGTTATTAAAAACGTATGTAATAATCGAAAAGATATTACCTTCTGAATTTCTGCACGATCGTTTAAAATTAGAGGATTTGCAAAAAACCATGAATTCAAACGACTTCCTGTAGTTCTTAATAAATGGAGTTTTAGACGTGTAAAGATAGATTAATAACGCTCATTCTTACTCGACTTTAGCCATTTTCCCAGAACTACGCGCCCTGAGGAGCGTGCGTAGCACGCGTCTCGAATAATTCAAGCCTCGCAAAAACTTACAGAAAAAGGCCGAAAGTCCCACAGCTCGATAGTAATTTATATAGGTAATGGCTAGCCGTATTTACTTTGTAATGTTCTACGAAGTCCTCTTTGGAGCGTTTAATTAATGGTTCCTGCTTAGGAAGCCATTCTTCATATTTTGTTTTACTAGACAATAGAATCATTGATAAATTAAATTTCTTGTTGATCAAAATTATCCTATGAGAATAATAAGTAGAGCAAGAGAACTGCAGGGCAAGCGTATTGGATTATGCTCTTTAAAGATCCTTCATGCAGGGCTTGATTTTGTATCAATGATCAAAATTCACTCTGATCCCGTGTTTGTAGAGGCTGTGGAAGAACTCTCAACCATGGACTATACTTTTTTTACTGCTACCAAAAGTGAGGCATATCATGGGAAAAGGAACTCCAATGGAATTAACAAAAATTAAAAAAATTGTTGCTGATGTTCATGAATTCCCAGCTAAGATTGATTCCACAGAGCTGGCTAAAAATGCACGACACTTACTGAAAAAATACGCATTATTATCTGAAAAAATCGAGAGAAACGTATTAATTACTGCCGCACATCAAAAAGATCTTGCTAAAATTCGTACAAAAGAGTTCAAAGCCATAAGACGGGCATTAAAAGAAAAGGCAAATTCAATATTACACTCAAACAAGAACGTTCAAAGTGAAAAACTTGCGAAAAAAGCAGTAAAAAAGCCAACTTCTCAGGAAACCTCAAAAGCTGTTGACGCGCCAGTTGCGAAAGTAACAAACTCAAAAAAAACCGAAAAAAAATCATCACCTAAACCACAAAAAGCGACTGTTCTCAAAGAAGGCGAATAATTGAGCGAGATAGTTCAGGGGCAGGGCTTAAATTTTGTATTCAAGGATCAAAATTCAACCCTGACCCGCATGTATTTTATTGAGAATCGTATCACCTTTACATAGTTTGGAGCTAGAGGGATAGTCCTGCTAATGTAATCCTTTATTTTCTTCTTTATACGGAACTATTCCTCTTATTTATTTTTAATGAAAAAACGTGCAATTTCTTTTGATAAACTAGTGAGATTATTATTCATACTTTTTACCAGCGCTTCCGTACTGATTACTGGAATTGTACTCTGATAATAAGCATTTCCTTTATGAATAAGTTTTTCATTATGATAAATAATGTATTCGGCTCTTAATGTACTTGTACCATGAATATCAATTTCAAATTGTGAAATTCCTACTTGCAGATGATAATTTGGGTGAAATTTATTATCCCAAGGTGAACTTTGAACGATAGACCCCGGTATTAATGTAGAAAGATTAGTAGTTAATACAAGCATTATATTTTTATCTAAAGGGCCAGCCCATTGGTTAAATTCCTCAATGTTTAAGTGATGTGGTGTTTGGTTAATCATTAATTGGTTTTTTTTAATGGACCCAGGAATATTTACTTCATCAATACCTATCTGTAATTGATGATAGAAATTATGATTGCTTTTTTGCGGGGGAAGTGAAGTTAATAGATAAAATTGCGATTCTTTGCTTTTACTACAACCACAGAGGATTAAAGCGGTGAGTAATAGCATCAAGGGCTTAGAAAATAATCTAAACATTTTCATTGCTTACCTCTTAGTAAAGATTCCGGATATCGGGATAGATAATCAGTTAAGTTTTGAGTGGAGTAAGCTGCTGCGCTAATTTGTTTTAAACTTTGATTTAAAGTACTCACCACCCCTGGAACATTTTGGTTTAAGCTAGAGGTTAAGATATCGATACTATCTGTAACTTTCTGTATGGATGCTAAAGTATCTTTGATTTCTTTTGAACGAACTAATTCTCTAATGTCTTCAAGAGTCTTTCTTGCTGTCTCGAATACATCTTCCATTGATGTATATCGTTCAATTGTATTACGAGTTGGGAAAATAGGATAATTTTGGTAATACGTTTGCTGGAATTTACCGTGAGAATTTGACTGAATCAACTCAACTTCAGCCACACCAGTTAATAAATTTGGTTTGCCGATGTTTGCTACATAACCATTATCGATCAGGAGGTAAACTGGGTCTTGGTTAAAACTATAGCTCCTATTAACGAAAAAACGCACATAAACGGGGATACTTACTTTATTTTGATCTTCATTTTCAGTAAGTTCAATATGTGTGATTTCACCTATTTTCACTCCGCGATAGGTCACCGAAGAATTAACTACTAATCCTTTTAAAGAGCCCTTGAAAAACATGACAAAAGTTTGTGCTTGTGCACTTTTGTATTCTTTATAAAAAAAAATACTGCCGGAGATTAGCAAACAGAGGGCTCCTGCTACAAAAACACCAACTAATGTGTAGAATCGGTCTTGATGCATTCTCATCCTTAGAATGTATATTTAATGTACGTGCTGACTATGATTAACCAAAATGAACTGCGTGTTAAAATTCGAGAGATGGCTTTTCTCAAATTTATTTTTCTAATTGCTGCTTCATAATAATAATAACTGGCAGAAAATCCAATAACGATGCATAAAATTAATGTTTTAACGAAAGAGTATATCAGATCAAATACCGTTGTTGAATTAAGGATATAGATCAAAAATTCATTGGTCGTATATCCAAACAAAAAATGAAAACTAATATAAAAACTTACAAAAATAGATGTAACAAGATAAATATATAAGAGTAATGATGTAATATTTATACCAATAATAATTGGCCATACGTGGGTGCTAATAAAATCATCGGGATTTTTCCAATATGTTTTACTTCGCTGAATAACATATACGGGCATTCCTAAAGTACATAAAGCGGGAATAGTATAGTCTCCAAATTTTTCTTCGTTCAATGCTTGTCTCCCTATAATCCATG
>JACPOX010000004.1 GCA_016191305.1 Legionella longbeachae
ATCACTGTTGCATTGAGTTTTGCCGCAAAAACAGCTGCTTCAAATTTCGTTAGTGGTCTTTTTTTAATATTTGAACGACCTTTTAAAGTGGGTGATAGTATTCAAATTAAAAATATTCAAGGAACGGTGACAGCTATCGATTTACTGTCTACAAAACTAAAAACATCTGAAAATACCCTCATCAGGATTCCCAATGAAACGATTAATAAATCTGAAATTACAAATTTAAGCCATTTCAAAACCCGTTTATTGCAAATCAAACTCCCAGTTCCTCATACTGTAGATATAAGCCCAATCAAAACGATTCTTTTGGATTTGGCAAAAGAGGATAAGGAAGTTATAGAAAAACCGGCTCCTGAAGTAACTTTAGGAGATTTTACCGACTCTGCTATTGATTTAAACTTAACATTTTGGACTCACACTCGTGATGCAAGCGCGGTTAAAAATCGATTACAAGAAGCAATTAGACAAGAATTAGATAAGAAAAAAATCAAATTTTTTAAGGACAAATAAAGTGGTTATCTAATAATTTAGCTTATATCGTAGGTCTCAATTGGATTATATATATTTTTTGTATGAGCCGAATTTAAATGCTCATAAGCATCGAAAAATTTATTTTTCTGTTCTTCTTCTAAATACTTTAAATAGGCAGAAACTTCATCATATAGGGTTGGAATTTTAATATCTTTTTTATTTACTAAGTCATAATTGGTACAAGCAGTTACAAATTGAATCAAGGGATTAAAATATCCCTCTATATTGACTAGTCCCAGTGGTTTTTTAATGACTCCTATTTTGATAGCGCACCAAGTTTCAAATAGCTCATCGAATGTACCAATCCCTCCAGGCATTGCTAAAAAACGTGAGGATTTTTCATGAATTAAACGTTTACGTTCATACATGGAAGGCAGTATATGTAATTCATCTAAAAAATCACAAGGTTTTTCTATTTCAGCAAGGTGCTTGGTTGTTATTCCTATAACTGTTCCACCATGAGATTTAACCGTTTCAGCAAGAATGCCCATTAAACCAGTACTTCCTCCGCCGTAGACTACAGTATATCCTTGTTTGGCAACTCCTTTGCCTAAAGAGATAATGGCATTTTTAAAAGATAGATTGTTTCCCATACTCGAGCCTAGATAGACTCCAATTGTTGGAGGGAGCATTAGGTCTGTATTATTCATTTAAACAACTCTTTAGGGGAAATATGCATTAATATAATTTAAACTAGAGGATTAATCCAACTTAGATATGGAATCGTGCTTTGTCCAAAGTCCAGTTCTTCTATATAATGCCTACATAATTCAATGGCTTTTTGAAAAAATGATCACTCAAGAGATGCTTAATAAAATAGATAAGTATTGGCGTGCAGCTAATTATTTATCCGTGGGTCAAATTTATTTACGTGACAATCCTTTGCTTAAGCGGGAGTTAGTTTTTTCAGATATTAAGCCTAGACTATTAGGGCATTGGGGGACAACTCCAGGCCAGAATTTTATCTATGCTCATCTAAATCATGTGATTAAGAAATATGATTTAAATATGATGTATATTTCAGGACCTGGACATGGGGGACCAGCAGTTGTTGCAAATGCATATCTTGAAGGAACTTATAGCGAAATATATCCTGAAATTACACAAGACGAAGAGGGTTTAGGTAAATTATTTACTCAGTTTTCTTTTCCTGGTGGGATTCCAAGTCATGCATCACCCGAATGTCCTGGATCCATTCATGAAGGAGGTGAATTAGGATACTCCTTAAGTCATGCTTTTGGAGCTGTGTTTGATAACCCAGATCTAATTGCTGCCTGTGTTATTGGTGATGGAGAGGCAGAAACAGGCCCACTTGCAACTGCATGGCATTCAAATAAATTTTTATGCCCAGCAACTGATGGTGCCGTGTTGCCTATTCTTCATTTAAATGGGTATAAAATAGCAAGTCCAACGATTTTAGCCCGGATTACGAAAGAAGAGCTTGAGCAATTATTGTATGGTTGTGGTTGGACGCCTTATTGGGTAGATGGAGAAGAACCTCATTTGATGCATGAGCAGATGGCTGTTGTGCTTCAAAAGGTTGTGGAGCAGATCAAACATATTCAGTATGATGCTCGTGTTAACAAAAATTCCCAACGTCCACGCTGGCCCATGATTATTTTAAAAACCCCCAAAGGTTGGACAGCCCCTAAGATGGTTGATGGAATACAGATTGAAGGAACATTTCGTTCTCATCAAGTGCCTGTTTCTAACTGTTCTACTAATATAGAACATTTAAAAATTTTGGAGCATTGGCTTCGAAGTTATCAACCTGCAACTCTTTTTGATGAGCAAGGTAGCTTGGTCAATGACTTAAGAGCTTTAGCCCCTGAGAATGAAAAACGTATGAGTGCAAATCCTCATACAAACGGTGGGTTGCTATTGCAGACACTTACGTTACCTACACTAGATGATTATGCTGTTAAGTTATCGCAACGGGGTATGCAGGGAATAGGGGATACCCATGTTTTAGGGCCCTACATAAGAGATGTAATTCAGTTAAACTCCAATAATTTTCGTGTATTTGGACCCGATGAAACCATATCTAATGGATTAGGGGCTGTATTTGAAAAGACAAATCGTCAATGGGACAGTCAAATTCTTGCTAGCGACAATTTTTTATCCTCGCAAGGGAGAGTCCTTGAAGTATTGAGTGAGCATCAATGCGAAGGATGGTTGGAAGGGTATTTATTGACAGGGCGTCATGGTCTATTTAATTGTTATGAAGCATTTATTCATATCATTAGTTCCATGTTCAATCAACATGCCAAATGGTTAAAAGTAACCTCAACTATTCCTTGGCGTGAAAAAATTGCCTCTTTAAATTACTTGCTTACATCTCATGTTTGGCGACAAGACCATAATGGATTTTCACATCAAGATCCTGGATTTATTGATCATGTAATAAACAAAAAAGCAGAAATAATACGTGTTTATCTTCCTCCTGATGCAAATTGTCTCTTATCTATAATGCATCATTGTTTACAGAGCAAACATTATGTCAATGTGGTTGTAGCGGGAAAACACCCCGCACCTCAATGGCTTTCAATCGAAGAGGCAAAACAGCACTGTGCCAAAGGTATAGGGATTTGGGAATGGGCAAGTCATAATGAAGGGAAATCTCCCGATGTAATCATGGCATGTGCTGGGGATGTTCCTACTCTTGAAACTTTGGCTGCGGTTTCTATTTTACGTAATGAATTACCCTACCTAAAGATTCGTGTAATTAACGTTGTTGATTTAATGAAATTGCAACCTGACTCTGAACATCCTCATGGATTAAGTGATGAGGATTTTGATCAATTGTTTCTCCAGGGTATACCAGTCATTTTTGCCTTTCATGGATATCCATGGCTTATTCATCGTCTGACAAGTAGTCGATCTAATCATAGAAACATACATGTTAAAGGCTACAAAGAGGAAGGGACGATAACGACTCCTTTTGATATGACCGTATTAAATGAATTGGATCGTTTTCATTTAGTTCTTGATGTTCTTAAACATTTGTCCCAATGTGGAAAAAAAGAACAAGAACTGATTGAACACATCAAAATAAAATTGTTAGAGCATCAACATTACATTAGACAATATGGTGAAGATCTGCCCGAAATAAGAAACTGGACATGGGATTCACATGCTCAAACGCCATTATTTAGTGCTCATGCAATTCAAAAGGTTGGTACACTATTAGATAATAGCTTACTCAATTAGTGCTGTGTAATTTGCACAATGGATTGGTCGTTGGTTTGGTTGCATTTACTTAGGAGGCAGCTGATCACTATTCCATAAAGTTAACGAGTTCCAAAATAAAATCAGGCCATCATAAAGGCATCTTTATCTTTTATTGTACAGAACATGATAGAATACAGGTTTTCATGCCTTATGTTCAAAATGCCAGTTAATCAAAACCATATTTCGCTGACTTCTTGTGAAACTGTCTCTGAAATCATGTTGCCGATACTTAAAGGACATGGCATTACAGTTTTTAATTATTATCGCGTTTATCTTAATGGCGAAATGTTGCGTTTTTCTACCGATAGGTCCTGGACGGAACATTATTTTAAAAAAAATTATCTAAAAAACGTACGGCCTCCCGAAGCTTATCTGAGTAAAGATGTAAATTATTTTGTTTGGTTGATAGAAGATTGTCCTGAAATGCTACTGGATGCTGCTATTAATTTTAATACCTCTAACGGGATTTCTATTGCTCAAAAAGGAGATAATTACGTCGATTTTTTTTGCTTTGCTACGACTCGAAATAATAGAAAAATTATCAATACTTTTTATCTTAATAATCTCGATGTTTTATTAAATTATTGTGATTATTTTAAGGAACATGCCAAGCAATTAATTCATTTGGGTGAAAAACAGAAAATCATTTTGCCTGAATTTGAATATTCGGCAAAAAAAATAGAATTCACTAACCGCCAATTAGATTGTGCTTTTTTACTTTTAAAAGGATTACAATATAAAGAAATTGCTAAAAAACTTCTTCTTTCATCACGTACAGTGGAAACACATATTAATGGTTTAAAAAATAAACTAAATTGTAAAAATAAAGCAGAATTAATTATTAGTTTATCTGAAATTATCAGATAAACTAGTATCACATATCAGTGATCTCACGGATGTTTTTAAGTAGGCGATTGTTATATATTCATTTTATAATTAATTTCTTATCGGTGAGTTACATGAATCGTTATTATGATAAAGTGCCACTTCAAATTATAACACCAAGAATGATATTACGTTTAATTAACGAAGCGGATTTGGATCATATCGCTGAACTTAATCTTGACCCTGAAGTTAGGAGATTTTTTCCTGATGGAGTACAAAGTCGAGAACAAACCAGGCAAAGAATCAATGAGTTTATGAATTTTTACCAAAATCAAGGCCTCCCATGTTTTGTGATTTGGAATAAATTAACGCAAGAATTTATGGGTAGATGTGGTTTTGGTCCAATAGACACTGGAGAAATTGAAGTAGGTTATTTATTAGCTCGCAAGTTTTGGGGAATGGGTTATGCTTCTGAAGCATTGAGCGCCTTATTGAGTTGGAGTAAGAATCACATTGATACAGATTATATAATTGCATTTGCTCCTTTAAAACATCTGGCCTCTCAACGCGTAATGGAAAAATGTAATATGGATTATTATAAAGACGATTTCGGACATGGATTAATGTGCAGATTTTATCGCATTAAAAATAAGCACCAAAGCTCTTGATTACACGGAGATATTATGAAGTACCATTTAGCAAATCTTAATGAACTCAATGACTCACAATTTATTGAGGCTATTAAAAATATACCCAAAGACAAGACTTCACTTGATTTGCGTGGTAATGGCCTTGGCAATAAACCTTCTTTAGAATTAGTCCAAGCATTCTCAGTACTCCCCACTAGTGTCACTTCACTTAATTTGTGTGGTAATTTTCTTGGCAACAAAAACGGAGTAGAATTAGCCCAAGTATTTGCAGCGCTGCCTCTCAGCTTGATCTCGCTTAATCTGTACTACAATTTTCTTGGCTACAAAGTCGTCACAGAATTAGTTCAAACTTTCTCGGCATTACCTGCCAGCGTGAATTCATTAAATTTGCGCAACAATGCTCTTTTTAAAAAAAGCGGTGTTGAATTAGCCCAAGTATTCGCAGCATTACCTGCCAGCGTGACCTCACTTAATTTACGTGACAATGATTTTGGCAATACAAGCGGCGTTGAATTAGCCCAAGCATTTGCCGCTCTTGTAAATGTCAGCTCACTTAATTTATCTACAAATCAGCTATACAATAAAAGTGGAACTGAGTTGGCTCAAATCTTTACTGCACTGCCTAAAAGCGTGACCTCTCTTAATTTGGAATATAATTTTCTTGGCAATAAAAAGGGAGCAGAGTTAGCTCAAGCATTCACTGCAATACCGAGCAGCGTGACTTCACTCAACTTGTGCTCAAACTCCCTTCAAAGACTTTCTGTTGAAGAAATTAATAATTTCAAAAATTCACTTTCCATGGTGCAAACTATTTATTTGAGCGAGAAGGATCTTAAAGAAATGACGGAGGTGCAACGTGCCGCATTAAAAGCTGTTTTTCCTAAGATTCAAAACATAATTATATTGGATTATAAGGGAAATGCCTTAGGTGGAAATGATATTCAAGCGCGTCATTATTTTGCCAGTAAGTTTGGACTAACAAATGAGCCGCCTACCCTTAAATCCTCTGCTGCTTTTTTTGTAAAGCATAATATGGAACTCCATAAAAACATTGAAAAATTTCCAGAAGAACTGCGAAATTTTACTAACCAATTTGATTTCCAAACAGAGTCATTAGGTTTTTAAGTCCCTAAAAAGGATTCTAAATTTCCTATCATTTTGACAATCAATTGATTCAGAAGAGCAATTTCATTTTCTGAAAAATTTGTAGTAGATAGATGACGCATAGAATGAACTTGTTCTTCCAGTTTCTGACAAGCAATTTTGGCTTTTTCCGTTAAGAAAAAATTGAAAATACGCCTATCTTCGGTATTTCGTACGCGAGTGATCAGTTCATCACGTTCCATGCGATCAAGAGTTCGCACAACCGTTGGTTGTTTTAGGCCCGCACTTTTTGCCAATTCAATTTGGCTTTGACCGTCTTTTTCCCATAAGCGAATGAGAAAGGTTGTTTGTGCATAAGTTACGCCTAATTGCTCAAGATCTTTATTGGCGGCTTGTTCAAAAAGTCTAGCTGCTTTTTTTATTAAAATACCAGTATGGTTATCTAATTGGATTGACATAAATCCTCAATTAAAGTACATTGCTATTGAATAGTATGCTATGCATATAAGACATAAAAAATTTCCATGGATTGGGAGATCCTCATGACTAGTCTATCGCGTTTTCTACACTCGTTTCTACTCTTTTTATTACTTCCCTTAAGCTTTGCTGCAAGCCCTGGGCAACTAGAAACTAATAAAGCTGTTGTGACCGCATTTTATAATGAATTAATTAATCAGAAAAATTTTGAGACCGCTTCACAATATTTGGGAACCCATTTTATTCAACATAATCCCATGGTTGTTGACGATGTTGATGGTTTAAGGGCATTTGTTGAATTCTTACGTAATAAATTTCCAGATGCCCACAGCGAGATAAAAAAAATATTTGCTGAAGGGGACTATGTGATGGTGCATGTACATTCTATCCGCGAACCGGGGACAGCAGGGCGGGCTATTTTTGATTTGTTTAAACTTCAAAATGGAAAAATTATTGAACACTGGGATGTGATCCAAGATATTCCTGTTGAATCAAAAAATACTAATGGCATGTTTTAAAGAGGAATAAAGGTAAAAAAATGAATTCATACAAGCAGCTTCTTTCTCTATTAATACTTACTCTTTCTAATGCAATTTTTGCTCAACCTATTTTTGAAAAGGCATTGGTCATAGGAACTTATCATTATAGTATTTCATCTCCTTTCATTTTAACGAATAAAAACAATAATTGGGTGATGCAAAACTTATCATTGGTAGATAAGCGTCTTAAGCATGCTAATGTATATGCCTTAAATTGTTTTGATAAAACCTGTATGGCATCGTTAACACCATACGAGGATTTCACGCTTGGGTTCCCTCTTTTTTTGATTAGTCATGATGAAGGAGCAACATGGACTACACATAGTTATTTGAATGGATTACCCGATCAAATGGAGGGAGGGAGGGCTGAAAAAATATATTGTGATGAGAGCTATTGTTTTGCTGCAGGTTCTTATCAACACTTTGCTACGACGGTTCCCTTGCTTTTATTAAGTCATGATAAAGGCCAATCTTGGTCCTTTGTTCCTAATATTCCATTACCTGTTTCGATGCCCAAACGTGCTACAGGCTCCTTTAACTTATTAACATGCAATCAAAAAGCATGTGTTCTTGGGGGGGCATATCGTATCAATCAAAAGCAAATGAATTTAATGATGTTTAGTAGTCAAGATGAAGGACAGACGTGGCAATATTCAAATGTTGTCAATGTGCCTAAGCATATGGAGGATATCCGTTTAAAATCGCTCATATGTCATCATCAATCTTGTTTGGTTGTAGGTACCTATCATCATTGGGATGAGAACCAACAAAAGCTACGTTATCATATACTTTTGTTAAAAAGTGAAGATGGGGGATTATCTTGGCGAATTGAAGAAACACCATCCCTGTCTAGTGCAACTTTCCTTAGTGTTAATGATCTAGCTTATTTCCATGATTTTTATATTTTAGTTGGAAGTTATGCCAATGATCGAAAGAAACAATCTGCGCCAGAGGCTTTTATATTAGAAATTAAAGCTAATGGGGTACCAGAACCAATTTTATACAATAAGTTGTTAAGTCTCAATTCAATCTCTTGTACCCAAAAATATTGTATTGCCGGAGGTGAGACAAATTTTTACAAATTTGGTTTCTTAAAACGTAATGTAAATAATTCCTCCTGGTCTTGGATTTCTGCAAGCGCAGCTGAATTAGAGCCTACTATCGATAAGATTCGATGTAAGCATAATGCTTGTATTGCTTTTGCACATGATAAAGTTGATGAAGAACAAGGCGGATATGAAAATCCTCATATTTTAACCAGTAACGATCAGGGGGAATCCTGGGCAGTTAGTGAAAAAATTTTTGCTTTTCCTAATCCTGTTAATAATATTCAATTTTTAGATGCAAGATTATGATTTTGGGTCTGATGTGAGCTAACAAACAATTAAATAGGTTAAAGAGTTCATGAAATGGGAACAAACGTTAAAAAAAATAACAGATAAAACGGCATATGA
>JACPOX010000267.1 GCA_016191305.1 Legionella longbeachae
AAAATCCTTCTATCTGCAGAAAATTTATCTTTAAATAGCTTAATCCCTTCTTCACGCATCTTTGCTGCAAATTCCATGAAATACACATTGAGATATTCTCTATTTTCCAATAGATACTGGACCGTTAATTTTTCAAAATCGGATATTTTATCATTTTCAGGTTTTAAAATACTTGCTTGAACAAATCCCTGAATTTGCACTATTTCTTTAACATGCTTTTTTAACCACAATTGGAATTCTGGATAAATATTCCCACTAATAACTAAATTGACCTCGTAAATCACCATATTATTTCCTTGTTAAAATGTATTGTCTGGTTGAATTTAGGATAAAAAATTTTCCCTTACATTTGAAGCTTTATGATTATTGTTCTATGATAAATAAGCTTAAGTTTATTTAGGCTTGTATGTATCATAACTATTACTAAGGATGGTAAAAAATGAACTCTTGGAACAGTGTTATTTTCATAAAAAGCAAGAAATCATGGTCAGAGTTAAGTCCTATGGCAAAATGGGATGGTGTAGAGCGTATGTGGTCTACAACTGGTGATTGGGATTGGTGCATCAAATTAGATAAAGATTCTTCCTCACCAGAAAAAACTCAAGAGTTTGTATCTCGTATGCGCGATGGTCATTGGGCAAGTGAAACACAAACCAATTGGTGGAAAGAAATTCCAGCAAAGTAATTAATGAGCCCGGATAAACCGGGCTTTTTTTATTAGCGTCTTGTAACTCAAATTACCTTAATTAATATAGTCCTATTTCTTTGTCCCGTTTCTTCCTGCTTTCTATAAAAAAAGGATTTAAAACATCACTATCTAACTCACTTTTCGGAGTAGGAGTTTTAAACATTCCTATAATTACAGAGTAATACTATTTTTTTCTAGATGGAATGGTTTCAGAATCAATTCGATCTTCATTTTCTGAATAAGCTAAAAAGATGCGATCTTGCTTTGCTATAGAGCTGCAGGGTAATTGATCTATTATTTTCTTACTATGGGTATAAGCACGCACTCTCATTTCAAATTGGCCGAAAACACTCTCCGAAAGTTGTGCGTCGACTCGTGTTGCTAGGCCGGTTTCTGTCTTTTCCTGTTTTTCATTCTCATCATAAGCAACTTCAAGATGTGCTTGGGTGATTACAATATTTTGAGGTAAATTTTCTGCTACCACATCAATAACAATTCCACTGCTAATTTTTGTGGATACCGACGAATCAAGACCTTGCGACAATTGTAAATCATATCCTTGATGGTGTTGAAACATGGCAGCAAAAAGTAGTTTATTGCCAAGCACGTTATTGTTAGTCATTTTAATTCTTTTTTTGGTAGATAATAATGAGGTGTCTTCCGAGACATTCTCAGGAACTTTAAGAATATCCACAAAGAGTTTTCTTCTTTCTTCGGCATTAATATGCTGATAAATCATACCACCATAAGAAGCAGCTATTACCTGAGAACCTCTGCAAATACCTGCTAGTGGTTTAGGAGCCCCCGCACGTTGCTGCATGTATACTAGGGAAAATTCAATTACATCACGTCTTGGGTCCGTATATTGAATTTGTCGTTCATGTTTTGGGAGTACTGTTTTATGATGAGATTTTTGACCATAAAAACGAGGATCCATATCCTGGCCACCTGGTATAATAATGCCATCAACTTGATCAAACATTTTTTTTGTATGCTCGTATAGTGCTGACATTTGAGGAAATCTTGTAGAATTTTTTGCCTGTTGCTCTCGCATAATTTCAATCATCAGCATAGGAAAACTTATGCCTTCTTTCTTCCAAATTCCATCAAATTTGTTCGAAATTTCCTTAGGATCACTTATTTCTTCATCAAGCAAAGATTCATTTTTAGGTTCTTTATTTTCCCAAAACATGAATCGTTCTCTTTCAAGATCTTCCTTTTCTCCAATGATCTTTCGAGCTTTCTTGAAAACTATTTTTCTTAATTCTGTCATTTTGACAGTCGTCAATTGATTTAATTCATTTATTTCATTATCTAAAGCGACCTCATCTACTTCCGGCTGATAATCCATTCGGACAGGATTAAGGTTTCGAGCTAATAACATTTTTTCTGTTAGAGTTGCAAATGTACGGGGTTGTTTGTTACTCCAGCATATTAATACTGCTGGATTATTTTTCTTAAGCTTCACTTGTTTATATTTAATTACTTGATCAGTAATTAAATCCTTTATTTCATCCTTATGATGAGTGGATGCTTGAATAGTAACAGATTTTATTTTATTAGATCCAACAAATGAGGTAAAAGCAATAGCACTATCTTCAAATGTAACCGTATTAAACTCTTTTAAATAATTAAATGAGGAACGAGAAATAGTACAATTATCAAAACGCACATTTTGAAATATACTGTAATCAAAGCTGGTTCTATCAAAAGTACAATAAAGCTCATCTTTTCCAGAGTGAAACTGAGTATTATTAATAGTCATATCATTCATGATGCTTTCGATGAAACTGGATCCTTCTATACTTATTCCATCAAAAATACCTCCACTAAGGTCACATCTGTCGAATTTACAATTTTTAATTGTACAACCTGTGAAATCCAAGTCCTTTAGTAAGGAGGTTCGATCAGATATAAGAGTATCGGAAATGATAGTTTCTTCAATGTTTTTGAGAGCCAAATAGCTCACTGTTTTTTTATCCACAGCAAAATTGATCTTTTCTAGATGAGCAGAGAACCCATATTCTTTCAAAAAAGATGCCAGAGAGAGCTTCTCGCCTTTTTCTAATTTTTCTTTGCTCATTTCCAATTGTTCTAGTAAATTCTCGAATTCTACTTGTGAAACAGCTGGCATAATAATCTCCTAGTAACTCAATAGTTTTATGCAGTTTATATATACAGAGAGAATATAATTTTATCTATTTTATCTCTCATTGAAATTTTGTATATATAATTTTTCTGGTTATGGAAAATTGGGGTTTGTTCTTTCTAACTTCGACTTTTGGCCTAAATTAGATATTGCTCCCCATTTTTGGAATTAATTTCTCCTTGAAGATCAGCTTTTAGCTTGATCTCAATGCTTTCTTTTATTTCTTGATTAAGCCCCTTGATAAAAGAGTCATTAGCATTGCTCAGCTTATTTAGGTGAAATTCTAAATTTTTTATCCAAGGATCAATTAGAAATAGTTTTTCAGCACTCTCTTTTCTAAACTCGGGTTTTATCACAGCAAAAGTTTGTTCAATAATTCGTTTCGCTTCTAATTTTTGTCTATGTTCCTGCGTCTCAAACAGCCCTTGCAAAAAATTTGGGCGGCATTTGTTTAGTAAATTCCGTTCTAATTCCTCAAATCGAGAAAAAATATGCTTACTTTTCATAGCATGGTAAAATAATTGATAAGAATGATTTTGAGTCCATGAGTTGCTCTGAAGTCGATCAATTACCTTCTTATTATGATCCTGCACAGATTGTTGCAATGGAGAACAATACTTAGCTGCGGGTCTTTCTAAAAGAACCTCGACTTCGTAATTCGATCCAAAAGGTGGATTTATGACTTTATACCCTGTTTTACTATCCCTAATTTGCATGTTGTTATAATTAGAGGG
This sequence comes from Legionella longbeachae, assembly GCA_016191305.1. Taxonomy (GTDB): domain Bacteria; phylum Pseudomonadota; class Gammaproteobacteria; order Legionellales; family Legionellaceae; genus Legionella; species Legionella longbeachae_A. The sequence goes on from JACPOX010000267.1 coordinate 3,572, forward strand.
TTTGATTTGTTCTAGTTTTTCTTTAG
>JACPOX010000272.1 GCA_016191305.1 Legionella longbeachae
GTGACAATTAAGTTTTTTCTTCAAAATAATAAGATAAGATTCAATCGTGCGAGGAGAAAGTGATAAGGCGAATGCTATTTGTTTCGTCGTCATCCCTGCTACAAGTAAACGCAAACAATCATGTTGTCGTTTCGGTAGTTGAATTGCTGGTGCACAGGGGGTTTTATGTTGGACATTCAATAGACCCAGGGATGCAATTATTGACAATGATTCAGCGAGTGGTTGTATGCCCTCAACAATGGTACAACCAAACACACCGACTAAATGCTCGTGGTCATCATACCAGGGCATTTTAATAGATAAACATCGTTGTTCAATGGTGTCTTTGCGCCTGACTTGTTCATCATAAATCTTAGTTTGTTTGGTTGCCATGACCTCATCACAATGCTTATTAACAAGACTTGCGCTTGCTTTATTAAAAACGCCAAGTAAGTTTTTGCCAATGGCTGTACGCTCCGAAATAAAACCACACGCATCTGCCGTGTACTTATTAAGTGAAATAAGACGATTTGTTTGATCTGAAAAATGGATACAAAAAGACAGTTGTAAGATTGATGTGAGAGGAGAGGGCTCCACCGCTAAATGAGCATGATAGTTATTTTTTCCTTCAGGTTTTACCAGCTGAATACCATTTTTGAACGGTGAAAGTAAAAATTCTAAACTGAAATCGGACATCGCGATTAATCTATAAAAATTCAAAGGAACAGCCAACTATTTCTTGATAAAACCTAATGCTGCAAAACCTGGGCATTGTACTATGGGTTACTGATTTTGTCCTGAATGTCAATACAGTGATATCACTGTATTGGCTTATTCATGATCATAAATTATGATTACGATAAAATAAAGGGAATCAACCTAAAAACCAAAACTACCAGTATTAATGTATTATTAAATTGATTGTAAAAAGAGTTGCATCCTTCCACAAATAAATTAGGATATTAACTAAGATGTTTTATATTAGAGAGTATGAAGTAGGTGATGAGTTAGAAATTTACCAGTTATTTTATGATACAGTGCACCATATAAATAGGAGTGATTATACAGAAGAACAAGTTAACATATGGGCGCCCAAAGATCCTAATCTGTCTCAATGGCAAATATCTCTACAAGAAAATTATAGCTTTGTTGCAATAGATAAAGAAGACAATAAAATAATAGGGTTTGCCGATTTAGAAAAAAATGGTTGTTTATATAGAGGATATGTCCATAAAAACTATCAAGGTCGAGGTATTGGTAAAGCCTTACTGAATGTTAGAGAAAAGAAAGCCAGAGAGCTTGGGATCAGAAAATTATTCTCAGAGGTAAGTATTACAGCTAGACCCTTTTTTGAAAAACAAGGATACATTATAGAAAAAGAGCAAACTAAAAACTTATGCGGCGTTTCATTTATTAACTATTGGATGACCAAAGAACTCTAGCTTACAATGACTTTTTTTCACTCAAAATTGGATCAATTTTGCGTAAAACAAACTTATTTATTCTTATTTGGATATATTGATTGTTTGTTGCTCATACATTACATTGCAGTATATTTAGTATTAGTGACATTTCATGATTAACGCTTCCTCATCGTCCACATCTTATCTAAAAAAATCGTTGCAGTTTTTTTCTGATTATTTTTTTAATTCAAAAGATAAATGGAAGGCTTGGGCGTTATTTTCTGGTGGTGTTTTTAGTACTTTAGCAATGATTGGCCTTGGTTTTGTTTTAGGATGGTGGTGTTTTCCCTATCTTTATTCTGCATTTATTGTTAAAAATACTTCTTTGTTGTTCATTGGATTAGGTGCTGGTGTTTTAATTTCTGGTTTAATGGCTGGTTTTAATTATTTAGCTAATTTTTTAAAAAATAAATTGTATGTAAACTGGCGCTCCTGGCTAACTAAAAAAACAATAGAGCAGTACTTAAATAATAAAACGAATTATCTGGAAATTTCACGAATTTATAATGATATCGATAATCCGGAACAACGTATTCAAGAAGACATTGATAAGGTTGTTGAATCATTTCTGGATTTATCTTTAGGGTTTACCAATAATTTTTCTAATCTTGTTATTTATACAATACTTTTAAGTTTAGCAGGGGGCTCACTCTCTTTTGTCCTTTTTGGCGGAACCATAATAATTCCTGGATTTTTAGTATGGGTAGCGCTTGGGGTGGGTAGTATCACTTCGCTCATCGGTTATTTCATCAATAGATCATTACGCGAATCAACCAATGAAGAAACCATTGCTCAATCCAGTTTGCGATCAGATTTGCAACATATTAAATTGTTTTCTGAGGAGATAGCCATTGAGCATGCAGAAAGATATTACCAA
>JACPOX010000273.1 GCA_016191305.1 Legionella longbeachae
AAATAAACAAAATATAAAAGAATATAATTCGGTTTTGGTAATCAAAAAAAATAGTGAACGTATCGCCTTGCTTGTTGATGATATTATTGGTGAAAGAGAAATTGTACTCAAATCGTTGCAGGAACCTTTAACAAATATACCTTGTGTCATTGGAGCTACCTTAACCGTTAGCAATCAAATTAATTTCGTATTAAATTCTGCCGAATTAATTAAAAGAACGTTACTTTTGTGAATTCTTACTATGATAAAAATTGTAATTGCCGATGATTCAAAAACAGAAGCAGCACTAATTCAACATATTATTGAATCTGAAAAAGATATGGAAGTTATTGGTATTGCAAAAAATGGCCAAGAGGCAATTGAGCTCGCTGCAAAATTCTCTCCCAATCTCATTACAATGGATATTCAAATGCCGATCATGGATGGATTGGAAGCAACACGCAGGATAATGGACCAAAATCCAACTCCAATTGTTGTAATTAGTTCCATGGTTAATGACGAATCAATCCATGCTACTTTTCATATTCTTGAAGCAGGAGCATTGACTGCATTGGCAAAACCAGTGAACATATTTTCACCATCATTTGAAGAAAGTAGAAAACACATCGTCGATACTATCCGCAGTCTTTCAGACATTCATGTTATTAAAAAACCATTAAAAAAACTCCTGCCAGAGGTTAAAACGCAACACAAAACGAAACCAAATAAAAGAGCTACTTATGAAATCATAGGTATTGGTGCATCTATTGGTGGTCCAATGGCATTAAAAACCATTCTGTCACATTTACCAGCTGATTTCCCCGTACCGATTATGATAGTTCAACATATGAGCAAAGGATTTATCAAAGGATTTGCACAATGGCTTGCAAAGAATGTAAATCTTAAAGTAAAAAATGCTGTAGATCATGAAATATTAGAAAAAGGCACGATATATATTGCCCCTGAATTAAAACATATGGAAATTGATCGTATTAATGAACAATTAATATGTACTTTAATGGACGGAAAACCTGTTTCTGGATTCTGTCCATCGATTACACGATTACTACAATCAATTGCACGAGTTTCTGGAAAAAAAGCTATTGGATTGCTATTAACCGGAATGAGTGATGATGGTGCAAATGGATTATTGGAATTAAAGAAAGCTCAGGGCCATACTTTGATTCAAGATCAAAATAGCTCTATTGTTTTTGGTATGGGAGCTGTTGCTCAATCATTAAACGCTGTAGATCATGTTATTGCATTGCAACAAATTGCAGCTTATTTAACGACCATTTGTACCAGTAACCGCGAGTAACTTTATATGGAAAAAGAAGATGCATTGATCTTAATTGTAGATGACAGTGCTACCATGCGCTTAATTGCTTACAATGCCTTAATGAAAGCCGGTTTTAAAGTCATAGAGGCCGAGAATGGCGAGATAGCATTATCAATGCTTAACACTGTTAAACCAGATGCGATTTTACTGGATGTGGAAATGCCAGGATTAAATGGTTTTGAAGTCTGTAAAAAAATACGCAAATTACCAGATTTCCAATACACCCCTATTATGATGGTCACTGGTTTGGAGGATTACGAATCAATTAATACAGCCTACCAAGCAGGTGCTACTGATTTTGCCACCAAACCGATTAACTCAAATTTAATTGGTTATCGTGTACGTTATATGGTGCGGACAAATTCATATTTTCAAGAATTACAGATTGCTGACCAAAAAGTCAG
>JACPOX010000276.1 GCA_016191305.1 Legionella longbeachae
TAATGGGATTTTTCTGCAAATCATTATGCAAAATAACCTCCAAGAAGGATAATGTTAAGATATAAGCAATCAATTTTTGACCTTTATTGATTCCAGAGACAAACGCACGTACCACACCTAGCCAATCATTATAAAATGAATTGGATTTGGATTTTCTTTCTGAATCTTTCATGGAATACATGGTAAAACCGACTAAAAGAGCTAGACCTATTATCATATTACTCAGAAGCAAAGCAGCTGGCACTGCACTAAAGAACACAAGAGAAGTCATGAACATTTTATTGACAAAAGCATAGTTTGACAAACCCTTTTTTAGACCAGAAAAAGCTTTACTTAGAGTTAATGAAGGTTTAGTTACATATTGTAAACTCAGACTTACTTCGTCGGCCAAAAGCTGTATAAGTTCTTGATTCAATATTTTTTTTCGGGCGAGTGTATTTTTATCATTATTATCAGTTAAAAAAGTGAGTTCTTGATTCAAGATCTTGATTTCTTGACGTTTTAAGTTCAATTTAATCAGCAAAATATCATGTTCCAGATCACGTTGATACTCATATTCCTCATAAATACGGCTGTTAATGGATGCAAGTGAAAAAACAACACAAAAGGCTGCTATTGGAATGAATGCTGGCGAGGTAAAAGTAACCAAAGTCATGGCAGCTATATAGTAAGCCAGTCCATCTATCAATCCATTATAAGCAGCAGATAAATAGGCAAATCCTTGTTGACTATTGTATTCAGAAGGTATTTTTTTATAGAACGCTGACAAAGCTTCTTTATGGACTTGTAACTGCATTATATGATTACAGTTCTCTTCTGAAACTTTAAAAGTGGTAATTTCATTTAAAATGGATTGAAGCTCTTTTTTTAATTTTTTTCGTTGGACCTGGAGCTTACCGAACCAGATACGGTTTAATACTGAGGTAGTCGCTAGAGTTAAACCCAGAGGTAGCATTAAGTGGTTTAGGTTCGTTGCGTTAAAGAGAGCTGCTATTTTTAATGTATTACGCGCGCTCTTACTGGCACTTTTTATTTCACTAATGACATTCCGGAAATAAGGCCATAAAGCCATTATGTTTTGTCTATACGCTCTGGGATCGTCTTTTTTGCTCGCATTGGCTATATATGACAAACCCAATAACCCTATTGATCCTACTGAGGCAATCGCAAGTCCCTCTGGTGTTTTTAACCAATCACGCAGAGAATTTTTATCGGTAGCAAATATATCAAAGAAAGATTTAAAACCACTATAGGTTAAAATTTCACTATCCAAAAAAGCAGATATCCCATAAATATGGCCTGATTCATGAACTCGTTTGGCAAAATAAGGATGATGGTCAAAAAAATTCCTGCTAAAGAAATTACTCTCTGTTAAATGAGGCAGGCTACCATCAGCCATTGAAGCAGATTGTATAAGCATAGCGCCCTCTTTCTGTAAAGAATTTTTTTTAGTGGGCTGCTTATATACAATTTCTTGTTGTGTTTGCATTTTTGTCATTGGGTTCAGTATTCTTCATCGACAGTCTGTATTTTAACTAACTAGTCTTATAGAAATATTAAGTGAGCCCAATTTATTTTTTTATTATGGAATAAAATGATCGCGGTGTATTGATGAATATTTTTAAACTACGTTTGAATATAAGCAGACTTCCAACTTTTTATTTGAGATTCAATTTTTTCAATTCCGGATAGTTCTTCATCTTTCTTATGGTGAAACAGTGATAATGAATTGAGCGGGCCCAATACCGGTTGCTCAAATTTATGTAGTTGTTCATTCAAAAGCATGGCATTTGGCAGCAAGTCTTCTATTTTTACTTTAAGTGGTAGAGAGGGTAACCTAATTTCAGACACCGATGATTTTGATACGCTGGGAGTATTTAATATTTTTTCTTTTATCATTTAATCATCCATGACATATGCTTCAGCCCCACAGATAAACACTAGACTTCTTCGGAAACTCTACAATTGATATTACAAGTGAGCAGTGTCCCTCCACGTTGACCACGTTCCTTTATATCCCTTTAAAACCTGCTGAGCAAACTGATAAAAACGAGATAGGAAAGCAAGTCGCTCTTCATAATAGGGAGTAAGGTAAGGATCAGCTCTATTTATCTCAAATAAGTTATAATAAGGAGTAATCGAAGCATGTCGTCTAATAATTTCTTCGAAACTCACCTTATCAGCATTTTTTAACATATCATACATTACTAAAAAAGTAGTTGTACGTCCCTTGCCTCCACGACAATGTATATGGAACCAAGTGTCTTTAGGTGAACTTTGTAATAATGTTACAAATGCATTAACTTCCGCATCGGCTGGGGCGCTATGATCGGAAATATATAATCTGTGATACTGCAAGCCTAATCTGGAAACGAGAGTTTCCTCATTTTTTACAGCTTTCACAGATATGTTTTTGCCACCTGAATATTCTTTTGCCGAAAACTGCTTTGCGGACAAAATACCCTTTATCTTTTTCTGAGTTCTTAATGAATGCAGCCAATTTTCTTGATCAACAAGGCTTTGGGTATTACTTTTTCCACGATTGATCCAATCATAGATACTTACTAATGTAATCGACCTTCCATTAAGATAACCATGACTTTCCTGACGTAAATCAAGTACTAATATAGGTTTTGCA
>JACPOX010000085.1 GCA_016191305.1 Legionella longbeachae
TGCATGTCATAGTCCCGGGTTTTTATAGATCATCATAGCTATTGCTGCCGTAAAAGTTGGATTTATCGAAACTGTACCCAGAAAAATGCAAATTCCTTAGTTTTATTTGCTAGTCTCAAAATACCTGATGAAAATAAAATTGCCTACTTATATATCAATCCTGTAAAAATTCACAAAGCAATCCAACTTGTCTGTTGGTCCTTTTAAAATCTTATTAAAAGCAAACAGTTAAGATACTTGCCTAGAGGTTCTTAATTGGAGTACTCTGTATTTGATTTTAACATGGAGTGAAGGAGGTAATCATGCAAGAGAAGTATATTGATTCTATGGAGCAGTTTGAAACTGGTAATAATGTCCGTCGCTTATATAATCTTCTAAACGATTTCATCACTGGCAACAGTAATCAAGACAAACAAATTAATGAAAATAAATGTGATGACTCCAATAATAGATGTTCCTTTGTTTTTTTTAAGCCTAATAATACGGAAATAAATAATATTAAATCTGACGAGATTTTATTTATAAAAGATTTAATGGAGCTTATAGATAAGACTTCTACTCACTATTCCATCATCTCACACGAGAAAAAAAATATTGATAAAATCGAAGCCACAACACTAATAACTTTTGTTTTCGATTTCGAAGAAAATAAAATATATCAGTGGAACAAAATAGAAAAAACATGTGACTTAATTTTAGAAGAAACGCAAAAATTTCCATCTTCATTATTATTTAATTCATATAAAAATGAAAAAAATATCCATAGAGAATTATCAGATCATGAGTTGGATCTCATTAGTTTGATATGTAATATTACTCCTTGGGATGATCAACTTTCATTAATTATCAATTACCTTAACACACACCAAGAAAATATAAATGCTAATACTTTACTCTCCGAGATACTGGGGCAATTCTTTTCATGGTTTCCACAATATAGGCCGCAACTTTGTAAGCAACTCCAAGAAAAACTAGTGTATTTTGACTTTTTGAAACAATATCATGAACAATTTTACCAACAAATAATCGAGTCAATCAAAAACATTGAAATTGTTGAAAAATTACATGATAATGAAGCTAATGCTAATTCTCGAATCATAGTCTATTCACTCTTATTTGAATTAAGAAAATTTATTGATAAAGAAATAATGCCTATAGGTCATAACGCATTGATGAATATTTTAAAAGAAAATAAAAGTAGCTTGAATGATGATCCTACATTTTACTTAGACCGACTGAAAGGTCATGAATGGTTCTGGAAAAATGAGGCAGTTGATATAAACATTATTAAACTTTTGCTTTCATTGATGGCTAAAGAAGATATTAATTATTTTGAGATATCTACTTTAAAACAAGTGGTTTATCATATTTGTTCATCTGAACAGAAGCTTCCAGAGGAAGAGTGTTCTCTATTCGTTAAACAGTTGCTTAAATTACTAGAAAATTCATCAGAAGATTCCCGTTATAGAGAAATAAGTTCTTTTATTTTATTTCATCTGAGTCATTGGATTCCAGAGACTAATTATCATGAGTTTGTTAATTTGCTAATTAATCAACTTACTGAAAATTATAAATTAATGGATGAAAATCACAGACATGTAGTTTCGTCTTTGGAAAATCTTTATCGATTATTTCCAATCATCCAAGCATGGATTCCAGAAGAGGCTAAATCAGACATTATTAAAAGTTATCACTATTTTTTAAGAATAGACGAATCCGATGAGATGAATTGGAATTTATATACGACTTTTTATAATAGCTTATCAATCAATGAACAATTAAATATAATTAAAATAATGATGATAACAGGTAACATACAATTTTTAAGTCTCTATCCCAAATGGGAACAAAACATTCAAAGATTACACAATCAAGTAATTGAACATGATGCACCTCATATAAATGAGCTACTTTTTAATTAAGTTGACCAACTATAAAGTAGTTGCTAACCATAGCAACTACTTTTTTTTTAACTTGCCGCTAACTCGAGCTCGATTATTGTAAGTAAGTATGTCCTAAGCGTTTTAGCTCTTTTCCTTGGTGATTAATTCCAAACCCTGCTTATAGCTTTTACATGCAAGGGATGCTTCTCCGAGTTGTTCATGAAGTTTTCCTTCGGTTGCAAAAGCCAAAGCCGTAGGTTCAATTTCATTGGACTTTTCAAGATAATATTTGGCTTTTCCCCATAACTGCTGTTGGATACATAATTGACCTAAACATAAATAAAGTGGGGCTGAATGAGCGTTTTTTTTCAATAAAGCTTCGGCAAAAGCTAACTGTTTCGCATCCACAGGCAATAAATTATACAATTCAATTAATTGGGGTTGAAAGTCTTTGCGCAGAGAGCGAGTTAATAAATCTTTTGCAGTGATATAATCATTATTTTTTAATAAAAAGCGGGTATATTCTGCAATAATATTGGTGTTTGTGGCTAAAATTTTGGGCATTGAGTGAAAAAAACTATATACCGCTTCAGGATGATTTTGTTTGGCAAGATCAGTAAGCCGTTTTAAATAGGCATTGTATTGTAATAATTCAAATTCTTGTTGATTCACTACTTGATATTTTCTTAGGTTTGGTAAAAGAATAATAAGTTGCGACCAGTCCTTAATTTCTTGATAGAGCTGCATGATAAGTTTTAAGACATAAGGATGGCGTGGTGCTATGTCATGCAAGTGTTTTAGAGTTGCTAGAGCTTGTTCCCACTGATGATTCGCTAATTGCAATTCTGCTTGAGTTAATTCAACAGCAATTTTAGCTTCTGGCATTGATTGTTGGGCTTCACGTAGATAATCATCACGTAATTGATTATCACCCATTTTTTGTGCAGCACGGGCTGCAGTTAGATAATTAAGTAAAGGTGCATCTGTATTAGGTAAAGCTTGGATTAAATGATTTTTTGCTTTTTGCCAATAACCTTCACTGTATTCGATTAATCCTTTACGAGTAATTGCTTGTGCTTTTTGAGCAAGTCGTCTTGAATGCCATCGGGATAATGCACCTGGAGTCTGGGAAATTTTTTTGCATAGGCGCAGAAGAAAATAAATGGTAAAGAACAAAATAATCAATAAAACGGCGGCAACCCAAACCGTGGTTTCAATAGTCCAATGATTTATCGCAATAAGAACATAGCCAGGATCTTTATTTAATTGAATTCCTAGAATTACAGCCAGTAGCAAGATAAAAAAAGCAATGAGCAATCGAAACATTATTGATTTCCTCCTTGTCCATCATTATTTTTTTGATTTTCAAGTAATTTTTTAGCATCAATCAAGTCATTGAGCATTGGAAGTGCCGAGTCAATATTAGGTTTTTTCTCAGTTAATTGAATTTTTTGTAACTCAGTTAATTTCTTTATTAAAGCCTCGGTATTTTGTGTGTTTTCATTAAAATTCAATTTAAGGTTCTTAATAGCTTGCTTCAGAGAAAGCTGATAAACAAAAGGATTTTTATTAAGAACTGCCCATTGAGCTTCCTGCAAGTTCATATTGATTTTTTCTTTGAATAAAGTTTCAAGTATGGGCGACATAAGCGGTTTAATGTCCTTCTCGTTTCGTCGTATCACCACTAATTTTTCTAGTAGATTGACACTGTCATGTAAACGCAAGCGCCAAGCAGATGGAGTACTTTTAGACGTGCTTGATTTTTCTGTTGCGGATTCACTGTTATTGATTGGAAACGGAATATTGATATCATTAATACTGGTTTGTACAGCATCTAGTTCACTAAGTACGCCGGCAATGTCTAATGTAGGCATCGTTTGTAGTTGCGCAATATCTTTTGCTAATGCTTGTCTTATATCTAAAATTTTAACATCATTTAATTGAGTTAAAAGATGATCGGCTTGCTGCAATAATGCTATCGCTGAGTCAAAATCATTAGTCCAATGGACATTAATTTGTGCTAACTCAAGATAGTAGCGTACTTTAAGAAGAAGCCAATCTTGATTTTGATAGAGTCGTTGGCTCATTGCATTTTGTACTTGTTTACTTAAATGTTCAAATTTGCTTTGTAACTGCGTTTGGATCTCTTGAGTATTATTAATTTTTGTATGAAATTGTTCTTGATCATTATCTAGTTTATGTTCTAGCTGTTGTAATTGTGCAGAAAAATTATTGTTCTCATGATCTAATTGATTGAGTAATTGCTTATTTAGGAAGAGAGTATACGAAGCAGTACATAACGCTCCTAAAGCAATAATAATCGTTACGGCAGGTATCATCCATTTAATCTTGCAAATAGAATTATTTTGAGTTATTGAGCTTTCATCTTGCGCTATTTTGGAAACTGGTTTTTCTTTTACTGGTTTTTCGTTATTGCTGGCCATAGTTAATCC
>JACPOX010000061.1 GCA_016191305.1 Legionella longbeachae
TCAAACATGGTCGCTCAAAGATATTGAAAATAAATACCTTCCAAGACTTACAGGCCATGACAATGTACCAAGCTTTATTATTTATTCGGATAATAAACCTCTTGGCTTTATTCAATACTATTGTCTATCACAACATTATCCCGAAGGCATTCAAAAGGAAAGCTCCCTATTTAAAAACTATCAGCCAAATCAAATTGCTGGCATGGATCTCTTTATTGCTGCCCCTGAAAATCGAGGGCAAGGACTTGGTGTAATTATTATCAATCAATTTATCAATGAGCTTCTTTCTCATTTTCGTTTGATAGCTGTCGATCCAAATCATGATAATATTCAAGCTATTCGTTGTTATGAGAAAACTGGGTTTGAACAATCAGATTATAGTGAAGATCAAACTTACTGTCTCATGCTAAAAAGTATATAGAAAAGTAATAATTGAGTCTGCTTCTATCGATGTATCTATCAGAATTGAAAAGACATGTGTTTAATAGTACTACCATCTTGATCGTATTTAACAGCAACTACATAGCCTGTTTTTTTTCCTTTAACCGCCTCAATGGGCGTACCTGCAACTTCCCAAAGACCTAGTGTACCTACATCAAGAAGACCATGCATCGCAGCACGTGCAGCCGATCCAGTGGGCATAGTTGCACGAAAATTCTCAGAAGAAAGTTTACCCTGCTTACTATTGGTGTGATCAATCGGTATAGCTCCACCAGCAATCAAACATGAGCGTGTTTTGCAAGTGCTTAAATCTTTCGGATTAACACCATTTCCTTTTGATGCCATAACAACAGAACATGCAGTTAGTGACACACTAATAAGGATGATCAATAATTTTCGAATCATTATAAACATATTACACCCACTCTCAAGGTTAAAAAGTGAGCAGATGATAGCACTGTTTAAAATATTTTCATAGCTAGGGTAGATACTGTCTTTAAAGACAACTAACCGCGGTTTTGATTATGCTACTCTAACATCCACCCGATAAAACAAGAAGCTTTACATTTTCAATTCGACAAGCTAAAAGGTTATAGACACATAAAAACAGGCTAATCAATGTATATTTCACAGACCATAAAATGGATTCAATCCATGGTTATCGGACTCAACTTCTGTCCTTTTGCAAAACATGAAATGGATAAAAATGCGGTGAGGATAGAAGTAAGTTCAGCTAAAAATTTTGCAGAAGGCATTCAGAATATGCTCATGGAGATTGAGTTTTTAAACGCAAATCCTGCTACCGGAACGACTCTACTTCTTTTTCCGCATTTTTTAAGTGATTTTCTTGATTATTTAGACTTTGTTGATCTTGCCAATGAAACAATATCACAATCTGGATACCAGGGAGTATACCAGTTAGCCACTTTTCACCCCGCATATCAATTTCATGGGACAACTCGAGATGACGTCAGTAATTATACCAATCGCTCCCCCTACCCTATGCTGCATCTATTAAGAGAAAAGATGCTTGACCACGCAATTGCCTTTTATGGCCCCACTGAAGCAATACCCGAGAACAATATAGCGCGTTTGCGAAGCTTGGGTTTAGATGAAGTAAAACGACTTTTAAAAGATTGTATGCAATAGCATTGCACGTCTTATTCATACATTTGGTGGATAAACTTAGGTGGGCTGTAAAAGCCTACGCTTGGGTTGGTGGTGATTAGACGATGGAGTGCTTTTTTGAGGAGTGGATAATAAAAGAAGTTAATGGTGGAAAGTTTTTTACTATAAAAAATTAAATTATGATTGAAATTTAGAGTGATATCGCGATATAAATACCTGTTATAATTACTTTTTTGATAATTGAATATGGAAATTACACATCACGAGGATATGTGCTACTGCAATAAAATTCCAAAAATTGCACATGATTTAACTCAATCCCTCTTAATTATACAAGCCTATATAAAAGGCTGTACTGTAAGACTTAAAGAAAATAATTTAGATCTGATGGCACTATTTTACGCATTTGAAAAAATTAATGAGCATATAAAAATAATGAGCAATAAAATAAATTGTGAGCTAATTTAAAAAAAATTATTTCTCATTGGAATTTATTATGACAGAAAATAATAAAACTATATTTATCATTGATGATGAATTAGAGGTACGAAACGCTTTGCGGTGGCTTTTTGAGTCTGTTCATTATAAAGTTGAGACCTACGAAACAGCCAATGCCTTTCATGAAACATACAATTATACTCAACATGGATGCATTATTATTGATGTTCGTCTTCCAGGGATGAGTGGTCTTGAATTGTTAGAGCTACTTAAACTACAAAAAAACCATTTACCAGTAATAATTATTACTGGGTATGGTGATATTCAAATGGCTGTGCGAGCAATGAAAGCAGGAGCTATAGATTTTATTTTAAAACCATTAAATGAACAATGCCTGTTAGAAATCGTTCAAAAATGTTTTAATCACTCTTTAAACATTTATTCAATTAAGTTAATAAATGATCGAATAAATAATTTAACGGAACGAGAGCATCAAATTATTAAATTAATACTCAACGGAAAATTAAATAAAGAAATTGCTTATGAACTTTCTATTTCTATATCAACGGTAGAAGCTCACCGGGCGAACATAATGCGTAAAATGCAAGCAAAAAACCTGGCTCAACTTATAAAGTTATATCTTCAAGCGCAATTTCATAACGAATTGTTGTGATAATATAAACTATTTATTTTTTTAAAATTCTATAAACAAATTTTAAATCCTTTGATGCTTTTGATTGACTCAAAAATCAAAAATGATAATCTCTTTATGATTTAATTACAAAGAATAATCATGACGAATGGCAAACTTTCACGGGAAAAGACTGATTCTCCTATTATTGTAGCTATAGGTGCCTCAGCTGGTGGACTAGAATCGTTAAAAACCTTTTTTAGGTATTCAAAACCAAACA
>JACPOX010000302.1 GCA_016191305.1 Legionella longbeachae
AATTATTATTAATTAGATAAAAAATATGTCGTCGTTGCGAACGTAGTGAAGCAATCCAGTACAGTATTCTAACGAAACATCGCTCTGGATTGCTTCGCCAAGCTCGCAAAGACGAAAATTACATAACCCGTGAACGTTTACTATGGTTCATAGATAACTGCTTTTATTAAAGATTCCAGCAGTCTTCAGCAGGAGACTTGTATTTGGTTTGCTCCCCTCCACCATCTATGATAGTACTTTAAGTAATGCTTTCGCAGCGGCAGTCGAAGATGCAGGATTCTGGCCTGTTATGAGACGGCCATCCACGATAACAAAACTTTGCCAATTTGGGGCTTTTTCGAATAATCCTCCTAATCGCTTCAACTCATCTTCTACGAGGAATGGAACTACTTTCGTAAGCTGAACTTCTTCCTCTTCGCTATTGGTGAATCCTGTTACTCGTTTGCCTTTTACCAGAGGTACACCTTTGTAATTGACATGACGAAGGACACCTGGCGAATGACATACTAAAGCAATTGGTTTTTCTGAATTATAAAAAGACTCAAGCAAGTTAATTGAAACGGGACTTTCAGCAAGATCCCACATAGGACCGTGCCCCCCGGGATAGAACACCGTATCAAAATCTTTAGCCTGCATATCTGCAAGTTTAACGGTTTGAGATAGAGCTTTTTTCGCCTGTTCATCTTCCTTGAATCGCTTCATTGCTGGAGTTTGATTTTCAGGCAAATCACTCTTAGGATCGATAGGAGGTTGACCTCCTTTAGGTGATGCCAATGTCAGTTGGACATCGGCATCTTTGAATACAAAATAAGGAGCTGCAAATTCTTCTAACCAAAAACCTGTTTTGCGGCTTGTGTTGCCAAGTTGATCATGTGAAGTTAACACCATCAATATTTTCATTTAAATTCTCCGTTCTTATAAATACCTGCTTGATGATGAAAAATAACTTCTTCTAAATATAGCATGATATGACTTAATTAACTTCGACATAAAAATTATAACAACCGTTGTAGTTAGGTAGTTTTTACCTCTACATTTCCAATAAACCTAAATGCCGTTGCAGGCTTGAATTGGTTTGCAACTTCACCAGCATAAATTTCTCCTTCCAATAAGGACAATTTTTGGACCGGGGTACCTTTGTTAAAATTCAAGTGATTAAATGAAACCCAAAATGTATTTGGTCTGGTTGATGAATCAAAATAATATACTTTATTTTTTTGATCAGAGACTGTTCGCCAAATTGTTGCAGCAATATTCGGTTGATCACTAGTAGTAACACCAAAAGGAACACTGTTTGCACGCATGACACTCAATACGCCAGCAATCGCTTGATAATCAAAAGATTGAGTGGGAATTGATTTAATATATGATTTATCAATTTGTTTGGGAACATTATTAATATAATAGGAGGTACGGGTGAATCTATCCGCTGCCCTACTGGTTCCGGGTAAAAATACAGCGCCATTAATTTCTGTCCAATATTCATTAAGCGCTAGTTGTTTGTCATAAGCGGGCGAATTGGTCATAACTGTATATTCTTTACCGTGATGAATTGTCTGCTTGCCACCAATGTATTCGACAATTGCAGAATCACCACTAGGATCAGAAATAGATAAATGAGCTTGTCCTTTGACTCCATTAGGTAACGTTGGGGCGATTAGGAAAGGGGGACTTGCCTCCAATGCGCTAACAGCTTCTGCAACGGTTGCAAAATTATCTAATACATATTGTCCCCATAGACTAATTGCCATAGAGGGCTGGTCTGGTTTTGCACTACCGTAATCACTTTCCGCAAGATACAGCATGTTCATTACCAAGCCTTTTTCGTTCATACCGTCAGCACTGGCCAGACTATAAACTGAGGCTACAACACTACCGTATTTTGATTCCCATTTTAATGAATTCGAGCCAGCCTCTCCATTTCTAGTTATCCCACGAGGAAATAACCATAAATCAGTAGCCATATCTTCTTCCCAATCCATGGTGCGACCGGTAATTATGGTGTTATCGGAGCCGACGAAAAGCGCTCGGGTGCAAGCAGAAGCAGAGCTTATATCCAATAAAGTAGATACAACGGCTAAGGCAATAATACAGTACTTTAAAGTCGGTTTCATAAAATTCCTTTTGTTGATAGTTAGGGTAACCAAAAGATGCGCACCCAAATATAGAAGAGAGTCATTCCAATTATTGGTATTATAACAAAACCAAGAAAAATATGGACCTGTGTTTTGTTTTCTGAGGAAGCGTGATAAAACTTTTTAAGTTTTTTAAATACATTCATAACAAAGGGCCTTTTAAATAGAGTTGACTTGATTTAGCTTAATCCCCAGTCGACCTGCATTCTGCGAACAAATTTTTTGCAATAAATGATCAGGCAAATTACAGTCCCGAATAAATCCATACTTTATTTCATTTTTTCACAAGGATAATCAGTTGCCAACATGACCTTATCTTCTCCCTTGATATTCGGGTTTTCTTTAATAAAACCAGCTAATTTCCCAATCTATTCGATCAGGAATTAAAAAAGTATACTTTCTCCCATATGTCCCAGAATAATAGTGAGTTTTGGAAATTGATCAAAAACGCCTGCGTAAACCATAATTGCTTTAGTATAAAAATGAGCTTCCAAATCTATTGTAGCCATATGTTTGATCTCCAGTTGCAAAAAGAATTATTACTCTAGCTAATAAAGCAAACCTTAATGACTAGCTGCTATCACTTTAACTCGAATCTTAGGCATGATACAGTTTATTTACATCTTCCAAGGAAATAAAGATTAGAATGTCTAACAGTCTCAATGCTACTATGAAGGCCTTAACTTTCATAAGTCCAGGAGTAATTAAACTTATTGAAAAACCTATCCCACAACCTAAGCCTGGTGAAGCATTAATTAAAATTACCACGACAACAATTTGTGGTACTGACGTGCATATTTTAAAAGGAGAGTATCCTGTTAAATCGGGATTAACTATAGGTCATGAGCCTGTAGGTGTTATTTCAGCGCTTGGTGCTGGGGTCACTGGATATGAAATTGGCCAACGTGTTATTGCCGGTGCAATTTGTCCTTGTGGCCAATGCTACTCCTGCTTAGATCATCATCCTTCACAATGTGGCGGCAAACCCATGGGAGGATGGCGTTTTGGCAATCACATTGATGGCGCACAGGCAGAGTATTTAATTATTCCTGATGCAATGGCAAATCTTGCCCCAATACCAGATTATTTAACTGATGAGCAAGTACTCATGTGCCCTGATATTATGAGTACTGGATTTGGTGGCGCTGAAAGCGGCAATATTCAACTCGGTGATATTGTAGCTATTTTTGCTCAAGGACCAATTGGTTTATCAGCCACTATGGGGGCTAGACTCAAAGGTGCGGCTAAAATTATCGTAGTCGACTCTGTGGAGCCACGTTTGCAAATGGCGAAACATGTAGGTGCTGATATCGTAATTAATTTCAACGAAAAAGATCCGGTAAATACCATAATGGAGTTAACTGAAGGCCGTGGAGTAGATGTCGCTATTGAGGCCTTAGGTATTCAACAAACATTTGAATCGTGTTTGAAGGTATTAAAACCAGGAGGAGTTTTATCCAGTTTAGGCGTTTATGCCAAAGGGTTAACTGTACCTTTAGATGTCTTCGATGCGGGACTAGGGGATCATAAAATTGTTACTACCTTATGTCCTGGGGGTAAAGAACGTATGCGACGCTTGATGAGTAT
>JACPOX010000303.1 GCA_016191305.1 Legionella longbeachae
GATGGTATGGGGCCTAGGTTGCTTATTTTATTTTTATGAATGTCTTTTGCAGGTATCTCCTAGCGTCATGAGTAATGAATTAATGAGGGATTTTTCAGTTACTAGCCAAACGTTAGGTATCTTATCCGGTGTTTATTTTTACTCTTATGCAGCCATGCAGTTACCGGGCGGAGTGTTAATGGATTATTTTGGCCCTCATCGACTCTTAACCCTGGCTACAGTTGTTTGTGCCATCAGTACTATTGCCTTTGGTATGACCGATAATTTTTTTATGGCTTGTGTGGCTCGTTTAATGATAGGTTTTGGTTCTGCATTTGCTGCAGTTGGCACTATGAAGTTAGCAGCTAATTGGTTTCCAGCACAACGTTTTGCATTACTCACAGGTCTTATGGTCACCTTGGGAATGCTAGGATCAATTGGTGGTGAAGCCCCCTTAGCTCTTTTAATCGAAAATTTTGGCTGGCGCAGCAGTATGATTATCATGGGCATTATCGGTCTTGTTCTTTCTGTTTTACTTGCTATTATCGCCCAAGATGCCCCTAAAAAAATTGTTATTGACTCTCCTCATCATCTTACTGAGGAAGAGGAACAATTAATCCCCAGTTTACTGGCATTAATGAAAAACAAACAACTTTGGCTGGTTGCTTGTTATGGCGGTCTGATGTACATGGCTACTCCTGTTTTTTGTGGTCTTTGGGGTGTTCCATTCCTAATGAATAAAATGATGCTAACTAAAACCACCGCAGCAAATTACATCTCTTTAGTTTTTATAGGTTGGGCAATTGCCAGCCCTTTAGGGGGAATTTATTCTAATCGCATCGGTCTACGTAAACCTCCTATGTACATAGGATGCATAGGCGCTCTCATTAGCTCGGTGTTATTTATATTTGCCCCAATTAGTAATACTATTTGTATGGAAATTTTACTCTTTGCATTTGGTATCTTTTCTGCAGGATTTTTACCTGCATTCACAGTTGCCAAGGAATTATGCAATAAAAAATATGTTGCTTCAGGTTTAAGCTTCATGAATATGATGAATATGATAGGTATCGCACTGGCACAACCTATTATTGGTTTAATTCTTGATAAAATGTGGAAAGGAGAATTAAATGGCAATGTTAGAGTCTATCCTCTAGAAGCTTATTATACTGGGCTTGCGATTCTTCCACTAGGGATGCTTATTGCTTTAATAATTTTACCAAAAATCAAAGAAACTTATTGCCAAAGTGCACATTAATGAAATAATACCTAACTTCCTAGGATTACAATTGTATAGTAGATTTTAAATATGGCTAAAAAACTGTATATCAAAACTAATGGCTGCCAGATGAATGAATATGATTCATCCA
>JACPOX010000304.1 GCA_016191305.1 Legionella longbeachae
CTCTTTAACCTTATATTGATGCAAAGTTGTGCTTTTTGGCTTCTCTCGATGATCACAAGCAAATAAAAAAAAACCTATAAAAATTATTGTGCTTAAGCGCTTGATAATCCCAAACGTCAACTTTTGAAAAATCTTTTTTAAATTGTTACTCATCCACCATACCTTAACTTAATTTGCCAATGATCGAGTGTTGTACCTAAGGTTTTTTGCAAATTGGATATCTGATTCAGATATGCAATTTTTGCACTGATTAATCCCGATTGCGCTTGAATCAATTGATTCTGTGTATTGTTTACATCCAATGCACTAGAAATCCCCGCTTGTTGCTTTTTCTTTTCTAAAGCATAAGACTGCTCTGCAAGCTTGACTTGTTTTTGCGCTAATTCATATCGTTTAGCAAAGCTTCGAATGTTGTTAATTGTATTGGTTATATTAGTGATTAATGCTCTTTTGGCAGCGAGTAAACTTAAACGATCTTTTTCTAAACGTACTTTAGCATTGATTAATCTGCTTTTACGATTTATATCATGCAATGGAACAGTCAATTTTAAACGAGCAGCTTCAGTAATATTATTTCCATTATAAATTCCACGCACACCTCCATTAATGCCTGTAACATCATTCACAACACCACTTTGCACATTGGCCCCTATATCCAGTTGCCATAATTGTTGATTTTTAGCAATTGTATAAGCGCGTTCATCAGCGCGCACAGCCCTTTTTTGTGCTAAATAAAGAGTATTATGATTCAGTGCTTGATCAATGGCCTTCTGCAAATCTGGCACTGAAAGTTTCTCCACAACGACATCACTGGGTACTGATATATGCATTTCAGGATCAAGACCAATTGCCTGTAATAAATCCTGTGCCGCAGTTTGAAAATCATTTTCTGCTTGCTCTACCATCAAACTTAAGGATTCAATTTGATAGGATTGTTGAATATTAGCCGTTGGCTCTAATTGCCCTGCTTTTATTTTTTTTTCATTAATTTCATAAGATTTTTTAGCTTCTTTTAATTGCAAACGCTGATTTTGTAAATTATTACCACTTAAAATAAGCGACCTATATGCCATAATGACCTGAGTGATTTGATCTGCTACCGATTGCCTTAAATTTAATTTGTTAAGCCACTCACCATCTTCAGCATCCAGAAGTGCTGCCTCATTCACTGACTTACCAAAACCACGTAATAAAGGCTGATTGAGTGAAAAATTCAATACAGGGCTGTAACTGTTATTTCCATTCACATTATTATCTATAGACAAATTCGCTTCTGTACCTAATTTTGTTTTCAAATGAAATTCCGGGCTGGCTATTCCAGTTCGTGTGGTATCAGAACCAATTCCATTAAACGTGCTTCTTTGAATGATACCTGAAGCACCTAAGGCGTATTGTAATTCAAATTCATTATGCGCAAGACGCAATTGATAACGTTGAATTATCCGATCCAATTCGATATTTTGTATATTGGGATTATAGCGTAAGGCTAATAAGATGGCCTCTCTTAAACTCATATGATGTATGGCTTTATTACGTGAAATAGGCGATGTTGGTAGTTCAATCCAATGATGCAACATAAACTCAGGATTCTTAATAGCTTGATGCAATCGCTCTTCAGCTTGATTTACCTGCAAATCATTGGTATTTGAAAGAGACCAGGCATTGCATGCACATAAACTGCAAAGAAAAAAAAGTCTAATAATTTTTATTAACATCATTTCTTGTTCCAAACTGCAAAACGCTGCCTATCCTGCAGTCGTAGCGCAGTTAATTGTCCACCCCAAAGACATCCTGTATCTATGGCATGAATTCTTGGGTTGGGACATTTCCCCATTAAAGCAGCCCAATGTCCAAAAATAATGTCCACATCAATTTCTTTACGATGTGGCACTGCATACCAAGGATAAAGATTTGCTGGAGCCTGAGCAATAGTCCCTTTATACTTTAACTCCAACCGTCCTTCTACATCACAAAAACGCATTCGTGTAAAATAATTAGTGATCACTCGAAGTCTGTCCGCTCCACTTAAATCATCAGACCATATGTTAGGTTGATTGCCATATAAATGCGATAAAAAATCACGATAATGATCACCAGAAAGTACCACTTCAAGCTCTTTAGCAAGTTTTATTGCCTGTGGTAAATCCCAAATAGGCGCTATACCAGCATGACACATGGCTACTCTAAATTCCGCTGAGTAATACAAAATTGATTGCTTTCTTAACCAATGTCCTAAAAACTCTGCATCCTTTGCCTGCATTATTTCTTGCAAGGTATCATCATGCCCTTTCCAGGGCTTGTCACCAAACAGTGAGCCTAACAAATGCAAATCATGATTACCTAAAGTCACTCTGGGGGTAATAGGTAAGGAACTAACAAAACGCAAAACAGACAAAGATTCAGGCCCACGATTCACCAAATCACCAACAAACCACAAACGATCTACTTTTTCATCAAAATTTATAAATTCTAGTAATTTTTGCAAGGGCTCATAACAACCTTGAACATCGCCAATTGCATAATCAGGCATTACTTTCTTGCTCCCGGATTTAATGCCTTACCGTCATTTTCCACAGATTGCCACTGACCCACAGCATTCAATTTTTGCAATGAGTTCTGCACACCTACACTTTGTTGTTGGGTAAACTGACTATTGAATTGTGCTTTATGGATTAATTCAGTCGCAGACATAGACTCCACTTTACCGGTATTCATGTGATGCACTTTAACAGATTCTGGCAGTGCAAAAGCATACTTAGAAAATACTATACCGGTCTGCATTTGATTTTTTGCTTCAAATCGACTCATTACACCGCCATCAACAGCAGATTGATGCAGGCCTAAAGATAAGAATCCATTTTGTATCGCTTGCCAATTTTTATATTCGGGATGGGACCGTACAAATAATTGGAACATTTCCGCACACATCAACATGCCGCCAGGAACCATGAATAAAGGTGCTTTATTAATCATAATAATACCTTCATTTAATGCCTTAATCATCCATTGGATAAATTCCATTCCTATTGCTTGTTCTTTTTCCAATAGAGTTTCTGGCTGTCCTCCAGAAAAGGTACCTGCGCGATAACGTCCGTGAGCTGCATTACTTCTAACCATAAACTCCAGCAAATAACGTTGAATTGCTATAGCATCAGAGCGAATTAATATCGCCCCCAAAGTTCCAGCAGAACGTTCATCTTCATTTAATAATGCTAACCAAACTTCTAAAACCTCAGGATTAGAGGCAATCCATGCAAAGCCACTACCCGGTATTAATGCTTTTGCCAACAATAAATTAAGACGACGACGAAATTCAATTTGCGGTTCTTTTTTAAATTCATGGAAATAGAAAACCCCGGTGCTAGCTAAGCTTTCAAGCAAAGGATTCCATTCTTTTAATAGTTGTCCATTGCCATCATAAAAATGAACCTGGTAATCAACAAATAACTTACCTATACCTTTTAAGATTGCTGCAGAATACAGTGCGTATTGCCAAAGCTTTTGCTCTTCACTTAAAGAATTAGGTTGATCTTGCACTAAAAATTCTTGAAACAAACTCAGAGCCGCTTCAGTACGATTTAAAGCATAATCTACTAAGCCTCCAGGCTGTGAATAATAACTGTTTACAGTCTCAGGTAAATTTTGGCAGTAGTGAACCAAATTATTAATCAGAGTAGTACATACACTCTCATACCGAGGTGTTTCCAGGTAAGTTAATGTTTTCATCTTTTTGAGTAGAGCTTGTCGCTTATCCTCAGACAAAAAAAGATCCGCATTAACTGTGCGTGTTAACTCTTTTAAAGATTTTCCTTGCGCAGACAAAGAATTTTTGCGTTGATGTTGAAACAAAGCCATCTCCATAATAATTTAATAACTTCGAACTAAAATTACATCCATGATAATTAATTTTACACTAATTGGAAATAAATTTCGCTATTTGAACATATTCAGAGATAGAAATTTGTTCTGGTCTTTTGCTTCCATCTACTCCCAAAGTATGTAATTGCTCAGCAGATATTATCCCTTTTAAATTGTTATTCAATGTCTTACGACGCATAGCAAATGCACTAGCCACTAGACGCTCCAATTGATTGACTGGAACCAAATCAAAAGGAGAAATCTGATACGGGATTAACCTGACCACTGCTGAGTCTACTTTCGGCTGGGGATCGAAAGCCTCAGGAGGAACATCAAATAAATGTTCCACCATACAATGATATTGCAGCATCACTGTTAATCGACCATACGCTTTAGTCCCTGGTTGTGCCGCCATGCGTTCTACCACTTCTTTTTGTAACATAAAATGCATGTCTTCTATAAAAGACACAAACTGCAATAAATGGAAAAGTAAAGGTGTGGAAATATTATAAGGCAAATTGCCTACTACTAGCAGTTGAGTACCAAACTGACTGTAATCAACAGTAAGCGCATCAGCAGAAATCAAATGTAATTTACCTTGTGCAA
>JACPOX010000305.1 GCA_016191305.1 Legionella longbeachae
AATACTATTTACTCTGTAATACTCATCCCAAGCAGATTCTGATTCTTTCTTCATTACATGCACTCTGGCTGCTAAATGAATTACTACATCAATTTTAGAGAGCGCCTCACTCCAATCTGATTCTGATTCTAATTTATTCACAATCACTTGTTCGGTGTTTAACCAATCAATCGGTTTTGATACTGCACAACGTACCTCGTGACCTGCCAATAGAAGTGCTGGTACTAATCTTCTTCCTATGAATCCCGTCGCACCAGTAACTAGTATTTTAGACATAAATTAACCTTGAAAAAATAAATAACTTTTAACCAATATTTAAAATAGCAACAGACTCTGATAATAATGTATATTATCATGATTAAAGAGCGTAAAAAATATTTTACTCTGTTAGCAGTCGCAAATTCCCCTATTTTAGGGATATACTAATCAAACATTTTTAAACGGGAACTTTGCATGTCCTTGAGGGCCATGTATAACAACATTGCTGAAAATCATGCTACTGCCAATCGTTTCGGTGCGATTAGCAAGAGCCACCAAATAGCAATTGAACAAATGAAGCACTTTTATTTGGGAATGAAACCATATTATAAAGTTCTTGATTTGGGCGTTGGTGATGGTTCATTTTTACAAAAACTTCAACAGTTAATGCCCCAAGCAGAGTTTACTGGAATTGACGTTTCTTCTGAAATGTTAAAAAAAGCTCATGAAAGATTACCTTTGATCACTATAGAATGCAGTGCCTCACAAGTCAGTAAATTCTTGCCACCTCATAGTCAAGATTTAATTCTGGCCCACTTTATTAATGCTTATATTCCCATTAATGTTTTATTTAATGAAGCTAAATTATTGACTCGCGCTAATGGTCATTTTTCGATGATTACTACAACCTTCGATTCATTTCCCATAGCGCAACAGCGTTTAGCTGAATTTATTTCAGAAGATTCTATTTTAAGTAGTGTGATTGGTCATTATTATAAATCAATTGTAAAAAATACAACGGTTGCTGCAAATAATAATGAATTAATGCTTGCCTTCAAGCAACATCAATTTGAGGTCATTGCTCATCAGCGTCTGGAAATACCTATTACCTTCAATACAATTGATGAACTAGCACATTTTGGTGTTGAAGGTACCTGGTTTCTGAACAGCTTGTCTATACGCATGTTACCAAAAATATTTTTAATTCAACGGCTTAAACGTTTATTTGGTAAAATTTTTACTTTCCCCTATCACGATACTCATATAATTGATGTGGTTCTTGCTAGAAAATGATAATCTGAGAATTATGTTTAAATGATGAGGTGTGAGAAATGATTTCTCAAGAAGTAAAAAATTACTTACCTGAATTGGATCTTCGACAAAAACAAGCCAATAACATCATATTTATTACTTTTTGGAGTCAATTTTCTGTTTATGCACTAAATACCATACTGATATTATTTTTAACGCGCCCTATTTGGTCTCAAGGTCTAGGTTATAGCCAAGCAAAAGCTTATGCATTTATTGGAGTCGCTCACGCGATGGGCTATTTAATGCCTATGTTAGGCGGATATATGGCTGATACAGTTATTGGGATTAGAAGATCAATACTTCTTGGCAGTATTATGTTGGCCACAGCTTATTTGCTAATCATGATTAGTGGATACACCGTCAGCTCTGTAGGCGATACTTTTTTTATAGCAGCTTATGCATTCATCCCAGCCACTAACTCTCTTTTGATGGGCACTGCTTCAAGTATGGTATCCCATATTTATTCAGATGATGCCATCAAAGCAAAATCAGCTATGACTTACTATTACATAGCAATTAATG
>JACPOX010000086.1 GCA_016191305.1 Legionella longbeachae
GTTATATACCAAAACTAATGAATCAAGTAAGAACTGCAGATAAAAATGCAAACATTATTGATATAGTTCTTGATTCTTAATGTATTCATATACTGAATGAGGGAGTTGGTTTTGTACATCAATACCCTTTTTTATTTTTTCACGAAGCATCGTGGAAGAGATTTCATAATTACCAGCATTAAATAGAAAAACAGAACCAGCTTGTGTATTTAAAAGTGCAGCTTCATTCATTTTTTGATGCTGTTTTAAAAAATTTTGCATGATTTCTGGGGAAGCTTGCATAGCATATTCGGGTCGGTTTAATACAAGTAAATTAGCTAAGGTAATTAATTTTTCCCATTCAAACCAATTCGGCAAAGACAGAAAAGCATCATAACCGAGAATTAGAGTAATAGATGCCTGGGGGTATTCTAACCTAAAACTTGTTAAAGTTTCGACCATATAAGACGGAGTATGCCGTTCGATTTCGCGTAAATCAATTCTAAAGTGACGATGATTATGTATTGCCAGTTTAATCATGTGGATTCTTTGTTTTGAGCTGGCAAAACTAGGAGGCTTGATTGTTGGTGTTTTACAAGGAAGAAAAAAGTATGAATCGAATTTAAAATATGCTTGTATTGTGATGCTAGTTTGCAAGTGTCCATTGTGGATTGGATCAAAAGTGCCACCAAAAATAGCTATGCTTTGCATGTATCACCTATTTAATTCGGTCTGCTTAGTGAAAGAGCAATGATTTCCAAAGAGTTCCATGTTTGTAAATTAAAACTCGACTTAATTTGTTCGTCAATAGAGTAACAGTGTCGATGCAATTGCAGCAATATACTTTGTAATGACTTAGTATTCTTATTAAATCGATTATAAAAAGCTTGATAGAGAGTAACACGTTGAGGCCATATTTTCAGTTGATTACAAGCATTTTTAAAATCAATTTTTTGCTCTATTAAAGATGATAGTTGCATGATCAGTCTGATTTCCTGACTAAGGATCCATAAAACTAGGGTTGCTTCAGTTTTATTATTTGCGGCATGTCGTAAAATCTGAATTGCTTTGTCACCTTGACCAAGCAAGCATGCATCAACTAATTCAAACAACTCATGGCTGCATTGATCTGATAAATGTTCTTGTGCTTGTTTGGTGTCAATTCTAGTGTTAGGGCTATTGGATAAAGCTATTTTTTCAATCACCTGAGCACAGGCCAACATATTCCCATGAGTGTATCGATGAATCAAATCTGGAACTTGCGGATCAAAATTCATAGAGTTTTTCTTCAACTGCATTATTATCCAGTTTTTCATTGCTTCAGCATTTAATGGGTACGCAACAGAAACTACAGCATGCTCGTGGGATGATAGCCATTGCATTTGTTTTGCAGAGATATTTGGTGCTCTAATAATAATAAAACAACGTAAGTTTATGGAGTCGAGATATTCAGTAAGAATTTTTTTCCCTGTAGCATCCATTGATTTTTTATCAAAAAATATATTTAAAACTACGGTATCTGAAAATAGAGAATAACTGTTGGCTTCTTTTCTAACGTAATTCCAATCCTCTGCTGACTGGATGGAGATGATTTTTTCATCAAAATCATGATTTATTTTGATGGCTGATTTTATAGTGTCTAAAGAATCTTCCAACAAATAATTATCTTGCCCAATCAGAATATAGAGTGGGGCAATTTTTTTTTGTACTTGTTTCACCAGCATTTGTTGTTTGATTTGCATATATTTTTTAGTTTACTGTGGTATTTTCCCTTGCTGAATGCTTGGGGAGTGCCGAATATAGTTTTTAGCTTAAATAGTACAGTCAAGGTTAAAGTATATTGCCTCGGATTAGTACTTGCGCCAATGCTAATAATCTGTTGTTGCAGGTTCACTTCATTAATTATTAACCAATACTGAGCATGAGAAGGATCAGATTCAATATTAATTCTGGAACCTTCTAGGTAAGACTCCAGAATAGAGACAAATTGTTTGTCATTGTTTTCAGAAATTATCGCAACATGATTAAGCCAGCCTGGTAAGGTGTTCATACCGCGAAGATGAAAACCGCATGCCGATAAAAGAAATGCCAACATGAAGGGCATGATCCAGTGCAATCTTCTGAATTGAAGTTTCATTATAAGGACCTGCTTTTGCATGCGAGTATAAATAAATCACTAGGCTTCATCAACCAACGACCAAATTAATTAATTGTCTGTGTGCAACAACAATGGCTTTTTTTACTGTTTGACCAATCAGAAAATCGTGTGCTTTTTGTTTTGCTACAGTAATTAGTTCTTCTTCTGGCATATCCACATGAGCAGTAAATTGGGCTCTAAGTTTACCATTCACTTGAACAACATAATCTACTTCTTCTGTTTTTAAAGCCCCTTTATCTACTCTTGGCCAATTAGCATCAATAATTGCTTTTTCAAAACCTAATTGTTGCCACAGATGATGTGTTATATGTGGGGTTATTGGAGCCAATAATCTGAGCAAGATACTCATGCTGGAATGGATGAAGAATCTATCGTCTTCCGTTTCTATGGAGTAACTAGAAATTTCATTGAGCAGTTTCATACAGCCCGAAACTACAGTATTAAATTGATTCCGATCATAGTCATGGGTTGCTTGCGCTAGAATCTGATGTACAGTATGACGTGATTTTTTTAAACGACTTTCTGCTTGTTGCCAATTCACATGGCCATTTCCACCAAGAATAATATCGTTCACATCAACGAACATATTTTGATGTTGGAAAGCAAAAGCCCAAATTCTTTTAAGAAAACGATGGGCACCTTCTACAGCAGCATCAGACCATTCTAATGATTGCTCTGGCGGAGCCGCAAACATGACAAATAAACGTGCTGTATCAGCACCATAGGTATCAATTAGATGGTTAGGATCAACCACATTACCAACTGATTTAGACATTTTATGCCCATCTTTTAAAACCATGCCTTGAGTTAATAGTGCTTTAAATGGTTCATCTGAATTAACTAAACCTTCATCACGCATTAATTTGTGAAAGAATCGAGCATAAAGTAAATGCATTACGGCATGTTCTATTCCACCAACATATTGATCTACAGGAGTCCAGTATTTAGCTCTATCATCAAGCATTGCATTTTCTTGTCCTTTACAGGCAAAACGAGCGTAGTACCAAGATGACTCAACAAAGGTATCAAAAGTATCTGTTTCGCGATAAGCATCCTGACCGCATTTAGGACAGGAAACATTGACGAACTCAGGACATTGAGCAAGTGGAGATCCTATACCTGTAAATGATACATCTTCAGGTAGAATTACTGGAAGTTCCTGTTCGGGAACAGGAACAGTGCCACATTGTTCGCATAAGATCATTGGAATAGGTGTTCCCCAATATCTTTGTCTCGATACACCCCAGTCACGTAATCTATAATTAATAGTGGCTTTACCCGTATCATGTTCTTCAAGGAAAGTGGTTATGGTTTCAATTGCCTGTGAAGAAGTTAATCCATCAAACTGATTAGAGTGGATGAGAACACCTTCCCCTGTGTAAGCTGATTTACTTAAGTCGTGTTTTATGTCTTCTGCTGGTTTGATTACTTCTTTAATAGGTAATTGATATTTATGAGCAAACTCCCAGTCTCTTTGATCGTGTCCTGGAACTGCCATTACTGCACCAGAGCCGTATTGCATGAGTACAAAATTTGCAACCCATATTGGCACTTCTTCGCCGGTAATGGGATGGAGAGCTGTTAGACCTGTGTTGACCCCTCTTTTTTCCATAGTAGCCAATTCTGCTTCAGCCATTTTAGTGCCTTGACAGCTGTCAATGAATTCTTTTACTTCTTTATTGTTACTTGCTGCTTCTTTGGCTATGGGATGATCTGTTGCAATAGCAAGATAGGTTACACCCATTAAAGTATCTGGGCGTGTGGTATATATTTTTAATCGTTTAGGATAGTTATTAATGTTAAAATATATTTCGGTTCCAGTAGAACGACCTATCCAATTGCGTTGCATTTGTTTAACTTGAGCAGGCCATTCGTCCAACGTATCGAGTGAGCTTAGTAATTCATCAGCATAAGCTGTAATTTTAATAAACCATTGAGAAATTTCTTTCCGTTCGACTAGAGCGCCTGAACGCCATCCACGTCCATCAACTACTTGCTCATTTGCTAAAACGGTTTGGTCCACTGGATCCCAGTTGACTACAGAATTTTTTTTATAAACCAAGCCTTTTTCAAACAATCGAATAAAAAACCATTGTTCCCATCGATAATATTCAGGCACACAAGTGGAAATTTCACGTTTCCAATCATAGGCATTGCCAAGGCGTAAAAATTGCTTTTTCATGGACTCTATGTTTTTTTTGGTCCATTCAGCAGGTGGAATTCCATTTTTTATAGCTGCATTTTCAGCAGGCAGGCCAAATGCATCCCAACCTATTGGTTGGAGGACATTTTTTCCCAAAGCACGCTGATAGCGAGCAATTACATCACCAATGGTATAGTTACGAACATGTCCCATGTGCAATGTTCCACTGGGATATGGGAACATGGATAAACAATAAAATTTCTCTCTGTTTAAATCTTCTGAAACATTAAATGATTGTTTCTTATGCCAGTATTGTTGAGCCTGTTCCTCAACTTCTTGCGGTATGTAGGTATTATCCATAGTCCAGTTTTTTAAGTACACTAAATCGCTTAAGGATAACTCCTCTTGTGCCTGCCAGCAATAGATTATTGCTGGAATTGGTGACGAAGATGAATAAAAAGGATAAAAGCCAGAAAAAATAGACAAAAAATTAAGGAAGGATACTCTTGCCACATAATCCATGGAGTAATACCTTCGGCTGGATAAATAGTACTTTCCAGAATGCCAGAACTAAATGATGGAAGGCTTTCTGTTATTTCACCATGAGCATCAATTACAGACGACAAGCCATCATTATTAACAACTATTTGATATCGCCCCGTAAGTAATGAAAGAATTTGAGCCATTTGCAATTGTTGGTAGCTGGCAAGTGAGTGTCCAAACCATCCATTATCACTCATAGAAACAATCCATTGCGCCTCAGGCATTTGTTCTCGTAGAAGCTTTGGGTATGCAATTTCGTAACAAATCAAGTTTGCAATCGGATAATCTCCAATTCTGATTAAGGGTTGGTGTTTTTTTCCCGGCAATAAATTAGGTTCTGGTAAATTAAGCCAGTGATTAATTGTTACAAAAGGTTTGGGAATATATTCTCCAAAAGGAACAAGCTGTTGCTTGAGTTTTTTTCCTTTTGCTCCTCCAAGTGTAATGGTTGAATTGTAATAATTGGTTTCACTGTCATTTGTAGGTTGTAAAATGCCTACCAATAATGCACTTTTTGCTTTTAATGCTTTTTTATCTAGTTTGTTTAAATATTTGTCTAGATAGCTGGCGGGAAGAGGTATAGCTGATTCAGGCAAAATAATTAATTGTTTGCCCAATAATTCATTGATTGCATTTTCATAGTATTTTAACAAACTCCAGAATAAGTTTTCGTCCCATTTATCTCGCATGGACAAATTGGCTTGTACCGCTCCCACGCTAACAGGCTCGTTTTTTATCTGTGACCAAGATATATTTTTGCATGTTATAGGCCCGATAATAAGGAGTACAACTACAATCAGGTAGTAATAGCGTTTTTGCGAATTTTGCGAAACAGCTAATGTGAGTAGGGTAGAAATCAAGACACATACTAAACTTAAGCCGTAGATCCCTAAAATTGGCGCGATGTATTTAATGGGTGTATCAATTAATGTTGTGCCTACTAATAGCCAAGGAAATCCACTAAATAGGGTCGCTCGACTGTATTCGCATACACACCATAGAGTACTAAATAGGGCTAAAGACAGCAGTTTTCGATGTTTTAATTCGAGTAACTTAAATAAGTAACCGACTAGAGCAGGAAAGAGGGCGAGATACATAATAAAAACTAAAGTAATCAAGCCCGCGAGAAAATAATTCAATTGACCATAGTCATGAATGCTTACTATGACCCAAGAAACCCCAAAGCCGAAATAGCCTATTCCGTAATAAAAACCTAGAAAAAATCCTTGTTTTATAGAACAATTGTGTAGACTGGAATAAAGAAATGCTAGGCTAAGGAGGGTTACTCCTGGCATATGAAAAGGTGCGAAACCCAAAGGCCCTAATAAACCCGCCATAAACAGCAAGAAGTATTTAGCATATCCAAGCCGTATTGCCGGATTAAATGGGATGGTGTTGACTAAAGCAGTTTGCTTCATAGTTTATCTGAAAATTATAAAACGATAAGATAAATGACTCTGTTAATCAGGTCAAGAATTAGCGAAATATTTTGGATTCTATTTTGCTCTTGCTATGGATGCATTTAGCTAAAAGATACTATCCAATCTACAATATTTTGTGTAGGATAAGCCCGTTTTATAATGGGAGATGGATAAATGTATAATGTAATGATTACTGGCGCAGGGAAAATTGGTAGCTTAATCGCTTGTTTATTGACTGAAAGCG
Source organism: Legionella longbeachae (assembly GCA_016191305.1). Lineage (GTDB taxonomy): Bacteria > Pseudomonadota > Gammaproteobacteria > Legionellales > Legionellaceae > Legionella > Legionella longbeachae_A. Next base: position 6,489 of record JACPOX010000086.1, read on the forward strand.
GTTCCTACCAGGTCCATTTGGTTGATGTTGATTTTAATGGATCCGATGTGAAAAGGTTGCTGGCTGCTGTACCAAAAATTAAAACAGTGGCTTTGGATGTTCAGGATCAACAGTCCACGAAAGCATACATGGAAAAACATGGAATTGTGGCTGTTATTTCAAGTCTTCCTTACTTTTTAAATGTCCATGTTGCAGAGGCAGCAAAAGCTGCGAAAGCGCATTATTTTGATTTAACGGAAGATACGGCAGTTACTGAGGCTGTAAAGGCAATTTCTTTAAATGCAGGAACTGCTTTTGTCCCTCAATGTGGACTTGCCCCAGGGTTTATCAGTATTGCAGCTAATAGTCTAATGCAAGAATTTGAAGAATGTCATCATGTAAAATTGCGTGTTGGTGCTCTTCCACAAAATGCAAACAATGCTTTGCAGTATTCTTTAACTTGGTCCACTGATGGAATAATTAATGAATATGGAAATCCTTGTTATGGTATTAAATATGGAAAAGCAACCACAATGGCTCCATTGGAGGGATTAGAGTCCATTCAAATCGATGGTTGTGAATACGAAGCGTTTAATACTTCAGGAGGTTTGGGTAGTTTAGCTGAGCTCCATTCAGGCAAAGTACACACCATGAACTATAAAACCATGCGTTATCCTGGTCATTGTCAAAAAATGCGCTTCTTAATGAATGATCTACGCTTAAATGAAGATAGAGCTACTTTGAAGCGTATTTTAGAACATGCTGTTCCGAAAACCTATCAAGATATCGTTATAGTCTATGTCTCTGTAGAAGGATTAAAACGAGGCGAATTGACTGAAACCAATTATGTAAAAAAAATCTATCCAGTTGAAATATGTGGTCTGGAATGGTCAGCGATTCAAATCAGTACTGCTTCAGGTATTTGTGCTGTGGCCGATTTGGTACTTGGTCAAGCAAATGAATATAGTGGATTGGTTTTACAAGAGAAATTCCAGTTAAATGCTGTGTTGGAAAATCGTTTTGGTCGTTATTACGCATAAACTGAATTGAGATGACACATAGGAGTGCATTATGGAATTATTAAAAAGTTTAAAAGTTCATGCAGTGAATTCAGGGGCCTTTAGTGGTCAAGGTTGGCAAAGTGCAATTCATGCGCATAAATTAATTTCTTATAGTCCAGCAAATGGTGAAAAACTTGCTGAAATAGCAACGTGCACTATGAATGATTATGAAGAGATAATGAAACGTGCGCAACATGCAGCAAATGAGTGGAAAAAAATTCCAGCTCCTAAAAGAGGTGAAATAATCAGACAAATTGGCCAGGCACTCCGAGAGCATAAAGATGCATTGGGTAGTTTGGTGTCTCTAGAAATGGGTAAATCCAAGCAGGAAGGTGATGGTGAAGTCCAAGAAATGATTGATATAGCAGATTTTGCTGTAGGCCAATCACGAATGTTGTATGGTAATTCGATGCATTCAGAGCGTCCTCAGCATAGGATGTATGAGCAATGGCATCCCTATGGTATTGTTGGTGTTATTTCAGCTTTTAATTTTCCAGTGGCTGTATGGTCTTGGAATGCTTTTTTAGCTGCAATATGCGGAAATGTTACTGTGTGGAAACCTTCAGCAAAAACACCTTTATGTGCTGTGGCAGTACAGCATATTTGCAACGAAGTGTTAGTGCAAAATAATTGTCCTGAAATATTTAGTTTGATTATTCCTGAAGATCATGATGTTGTTGAAACGATGGTTAATGATAAACGCATACCACTTATTTCATTTACAGGCTCAACAGCTGTGGGCAAACAGGTGGCTGCAAAGGTTGCGAACAGATTAGGTAAAACTATTTTGGAATTAGGCGGAAATAATGCCATTATTTTGGATGAGTCTGCCGATCTTCATTTAGCAATCCCCGCAATTGTGTTTGGAGCGGTAGGTACAGCAGGCCAACGTTGTACTTCTACACGACGTTTGTTTGTGCATCAATCTCAATATGATTATGTTGTTGAGCGTTTACGTTTTGCTTATGAACAAATAACTATTGGTGATCCTTTAGACAAGAAAAATCTTATGGGTCCACTCATTGATCGGCAGGCTGTTGAGCAATTTAATCAAGCAATAAAGCGTATTAAAGAAGCAGGGGGGCAAATTATATATGGAGGCGAAACCTTACATCAACCAGGATGTTTTGTGCAACCTACTTTAGTTTGCGGTATACATAATCATTGGGATATTGTGCAAGAAGAGACTTTTGCACCTATTTTATATGTTATGCCTTTTCATACTTTGGATGAAGCGATTGCGATGCAAAATCAAGTTCCACAAGGATTGTCATCAGCAATGTTTACTCAAAACTTGAAAAATGCGGAATATTTTTTAAGTGCTTGGGGTAGTGACTGCGGTATTGCCAATATTAACATAGGTACTTCAGGTGCTGAAATTGGTGGCGCCTTTGGGGGTGAGAAAGAGACAGGTGGTGGACGTGAGTCAGGTTCTGATTCTTGGAAAGCATACATGCGTCGACAAACTAATACAATTAACTGGGGTGATGAATTGCCATTGGCTCAAGGTATTACATTTAACTTGTCTTGATGGACATTAAATTCATCAGATACTAATGAATAGGCCTTGATCGTCATTTCGTGCAGGATTTTGTAGGTTGGGCCCCTGGCCCAACAAAGGGCTAAACTCTAGGCTGATGTTCATGTTGGACCAGGGCCCAACCTACATTTTAAAGCCATTTCTCCTTAACTTAATGGGAGTGACTTGTCGGATGGCATTCGAGGTCAATCAATGAGGAAATAAGAATGCAGGGATCTTTTTTTATAAAAAAAGTCGCAGTTCTGGGAGCAGGTGTTATGGGTGCGCAGATTGCTGCACACTGTGTGAATGCTGGTATAGAAACCTTATTATATGATTTGGCATCTAAAGAAGGTAATGCTAATGCACTCATAGATAAGGCAATAGCTAACTTGAGCAAGCTAAAACCTGCTCCTCTAGCAACGGCTCAAACTGCAACATTATTGCAAGCACGAAACTATGAACAAAACCTGTCTGATTTGACTTCATGTGATTTAATTATTGAAGCCATAGCTGAACGTATCGATTGGAAAGAAGATTTATACAAGCGTATTTCTCCTTATTTGACAGAGCGTTCTATCCTTGTAAGTAATACATCCGGCTTAAGTATTAATTCCTTATGTTCTGTTTTACCTGAAGCACACAGGAAAAATTTTTGTGGCGTTCATTTTTTTAATCCACCACGTTACATGCATCTTGCAGAACTAATTCCTGCAAAAACTACTAATAAAGAGTTAGTAGATAATCTTGAATCTTGGTTAACCCGCTATTTGGGTAAAGGGGTTGTGAGAGCAAAAGATACTCCTAATTTTATCGGCAATCGCATTGGCGTATTTTCATTGCTGGCGACTCTGCATCATGCGGAGGCTATGAATATGGGATTGGATGAAGTTGATGCCTTAACTGGTTCTTTACTTGGCAGACCAAAGTCTGCGACATTTCGAACTATGGATGTTGTTGGTTTAGATACGATGCAACATGTAGTACATACCATGGAGCAGCAATTACAAGATGATCCATGGCATCACCGTTTCAAATTGCCCGAATGGCTTATTCATTTAATTAAAGATGGGCATTTAGGCCAAAAATCAGGCCAAGGCATTTATAGAAAAAACGGCAAAATCATTGAAGTTTATGATCCAAAATCCGGAAGTTATCATCAAGTTCAAGCTCGAGTGAGCGATGAGTTGAAAGCCATTATGAGTAATCCAGATCCTATGGCACGAATGCAGAGTTTAATCTCTTCAAAGAATAAACAAGCGCAATTTTTAAGCGCATGTTTTAGAGATTTATTTCATTATTGCGCTTATCATCTGGAGGCCATTGCAGATAATGTTCGAGATGTCGATTTGGCTATTCGCTGGGGGTTTGGATGGATGCAGGGTCCTTTTGAAACCTGGCAATTAGCCAATATAGCCAAGATGACTCAGTATATTAATCAGGCGATAAAGGAAAAATTATCTCTTAGCAATGCTCAATTGCCTGGATGGCTTTTTGAAATTAATGCTTTTTACACAGAAAAAGGTGCTTATTCTCCGAAGCTAAATGATTATCAGCCTAGAAGTCAGTTACCGGTTTATCAGCGTCAATTTTTCCCCGATAAAATGATCAAAGAAGCGACACATCCTACTCCAGTGCTTTATGAAAATGAAGGTGTTAGTTTATGGCATTTACAAGATGATGTTGCTGTAGTGAGTTTTAAAAGCAAAGCCAATACTATAGGGCAGGCTGTTCTTGATGGACTGGAAGTTGCTCTTGATACAGCGGAAAAACAATGCAGAGGGTTAATTATTTATCAACAAGATGCAAGTAATTTTAGTTCAGGGGCGGATTTACGTGCTGTATTAAAATTGATTCAAGATAAAAAAATGCAAGATTTAGACGCCATGATTGCGCAGTTTCAGCGTGTGGCTATGCGTTTAAAATATAGCCCCATCCCGACAGTGGCCGCCTTACGAGGACGTGCGCTTGGTGGAGGTTGTGAATTGATGATGCATGGTGGTGCAGTAGTTGCTGCTTTTGAATCTTATCCTGGTCTGGTTGAAGTTGGTGTAGGCGTTATTCCAGCGGGTGCGCTGCGCAAATTTCCTCAAAAGGCGATTTAATGACTGTAATCCAAAGTTACTTTCAACAAATTGCTACAGCGCAAGTTGCAGGTTCAGCTGCTAATGCAATGCAAATGGGTTATATGCGTAGTACGGATTGTTATGTAATGCATGCAGATGAAGTTCTTGATGTAGCATTGGCTAAAATTAAAATGATGCATACAGAGAATTATCTTCCTCCCTTAAGAAAACAGTTTAGAATTGCTGGAATTGAAGGTAAAGCTAGATTGCAAGCAGGCTTGGTAAACTGGTTAGAAGGTGGCTTTATATCTCAACATGATTATTATATTGCAACTGAATTGGCGACAGTACTTAGCGGTGGCAACCTCAATCAAGATACTTTAGTGGATGAAGACTGGATGCTTAAGTTGGAGCGCGATGCGTTTATTCGTCTTGCTGCTACGCCTTTAACCCAAGCTCGTATGAGTCATTTATTAGAAACTGGGAAACCATTACGTAATTAATGTTTGACGTAACTGCTCACTACCTTCGTCATCCCGAACGTAGAGGGATCCTCCTGATATAGGGCACAGTGCTAATGTAGGGAGCTCCCTTGCTATGCTCGGGATGAGGGATGAGCAGTTCCGTTTGACCTTGATTGAAGGAGATTATAATGACTGATGTATATATAGTTGATGTATTACGGACCCCTGTAGGAAAAGCACCACGAGGTGTTTTTAAGAATACTTTACCTGATGATTTGTTAGCTCATACGATAAAAAATTTAATGGATCGAAATCAATCAATTGATCGGCAGGAAATAGGGGATGTTGTGATCGGTTGTGCTATGCCAGAAGCCGAGCAAGGTATGAATGTTGCCCGTATTGCGTCTTTGCTTGCTGATTTACCTCAATCAGTTCCAGCGATGACCATTAACCGTTTTTGTTCTTCGGGTGTACAAAGTATTGCTACGGTTGCAGACTCTATTCGTAGTGGTTCGATGCATTTGGCGCTTGCCGGCGGTGTTGAAAGCATGTCTATGGTACCCTTAGGTGGAAATAAATATACTGCAAATCCTGTTATTTTCAATAATAAAGATATAGCGATTGCTTATGGCATGGGAATTACTGCGGAAAATGTTGCAAAACGTTGGGGCATCACTCGAGAACAACAAGATGAATTTGCTGCTGAAAGCCATAAAAAAGCATTAGCCGCACAACAACGGGGAGATTTTAAAACAGAAATTTCTCCCGTGGAAATTACAATAAGAACAGCAGATTTAGCTAATAATACAGCAATAGTAATGAAAAAATGGGTGAGTGAGGATGAAGGTCCTCGCGCTGATACTTCTTATGATGTTATTGCCAAATTAAAACCAGTTTTTGCTGCGAAGGGAACAGTAACAGCAGGAAATAGTTCCCAGACTAGCGACGGTGCGGCTATTGCTTTACTGACTAGTGAACAAGCACTACGTCAATATAATCTAAAGCCAATGGGACGTTTATTGAGTTATGCTGTTGCAGGCGTACCCCCGGAAATTATGGGGATTGGACCTATTCAAGCAATTCCCATTGCTTTAAAACGAGCAGGACTTACTTTAGATCAACTCGATTGGATAGAACTTAATGAAGCTTTTGCAGCTCAGGCATTAGCGGTAATCAAAGAACTTGAGCTTCCTCTCTCTAAAGTGAATCCCTTAGGCGGAGCCATTGCTTTAGGTCATCCTTTAGGTGCCACAGGCGCCATCAGAACAGCAACTTTACTGCATGGATTACGTCGAACTAAAGGACGATATGGTATGGTTACTATGTGTATTGGAACAGGCATGGGGGCTGCAGCAATATTTGAAGCTTTGTAGATTTTGTTGTACTAGATCAACCCCCATTGGGGAACGTAAGGGTTCAAGGCGGTGATTTTAAATTACCTGCAAAAAAGTGTCGTCATTGCGACCTTGACTTTATCACCAGTCAAAATTCTAATGTAATTTTTACGCATACGACCAGAAATGTGGGCAGTGACAACATGTCCATTTTCTAATTCAACACGAAACATAGTGTTGGGTAGGGTATCGATAACAGTACCAGCCATTTCAATATGATCTTCTTTTGCCATAAGTCTCTCAGTGATGTACCAAATTTAAAAAGTATATTATGCACGATTACGTCTTTACATGCAGCATGTATACTGCACTAAAATAAAAAAAATGGCAATCTAACTGGCGTCAAAATTTAACGATTTGCACGAATTATTAAATTATTCTATAAGTGTTTATCAAAAAAAAGAGATACGTATCGAAAATTTAATCAAACAAAAAAAGAAATTTTTGTAAGAATAGGGACTGTTGACAATTGCTTCTAGAGCCTACGTTCTGCGCTTTATGCGCAGAATCCAGTATCAGAATAGAATTATTGACACTTGATAGGTATGGATCCCGCGCATAAAGCGCGGGAAGTAGGTAGTTTAAGATGAATTGTCAACAAACCTAGAGAATAAAGTTTATATGAGGCAAATGTAAATAGTATTTGCCCCATAGCCAGCTAAATGAAAAATCAATTAAAAAAGCCTACATTCATCATTAGTAGATTTATTGTTGTCTTCATTAGTATTGTTTTCGTTTTTCGATTTCTCCATGTTAGATACAGCCATTAAAAGCTGTCCAAAGACAGCAAAAGGATTAACCTCTTTTTTGTCTTCTAGGCTTTGCATTACTTGGAATATATTTTTTGGAGGATTATTGGATTCATTGACCATCTCATCAACCATTTCTTTAAGTCCCGCACCAATACCTGCAACAGAATTTCCGATAACCTCACCTATTTCATTGGACTCAGCGCCATTTGCAGCTTTTTCAAAGAAACCCAGCGATGATTGAGATCGTTTTAAGTAATAGTCTTTATATGTTTTTGTTTCCGATTGAATGAGCGTTTCTTCATTTGGTATTTTCAGTCCATCCTTAGCAATTAATTTTTTCCATAGTTCTGGATGGTTTGAGATTTCTAGCAATTGTTTCGACAGGGTTAAAGCCTTAAGTACATTCAGGATATCTGATGGAGGGAGGTGTTCAAAAAGGGCTAGAAAAAATTTATTATCGAGTTTTTCGTATTTGAATTGCATTATATCTCCTTAGTTTGTTGTAATTGTTGGGGCAACTTGTGCTTTACTCATTGAATCAGCTAATTTGTCTTTGCTATCTTTCAGAAGATTATGCGTCTTTACAAACTCGCATTACGCATAGCTACGAGATACAAATTGAGTTGTAATAGAATGGAAATGCAGTTTTATAGCACATAAAAATAAAAGTATAAACAATAAGATATTGAATTATTTGTTACGACACTTTTTCAACGATTTGATATAAGAAGCGTCCATTTTGTTCTACCAATCACTACATTTATTAGAACCAGATTTATTTGAATAGAAAATTTCTTCAGAGATGAAGGTGTCACTAGTATATTTTATGAAATGTTTCTCTTGACTTGCTTGCTCACGAGTCGGCTTGATAAGTCCGTCCAGTCTAAACTCATTTCTTTCTAATTCACTACACAGGGATTTTATTTCTTCCTGTGTTACCTCTTGTTCAAACAACATTTTCGCAGTATTTAGAAAATTATTTATGTCAGTGTCAAATTTTTCCTTATCATGTTTATATTGGGCTTTAACTTCCGCTGTCACTGTCATATTTGGTTCTTGTGGCGGCTTAGGAGCCATTTTCCAACCATTTTCTGTTAATCCCAATCTTAAATTTTTTACCATATCTTGTTCTTGACAATAATAGGAAATAACAACCAACCCCGGATAAGTTGAGCTATCTCTTATTAAAAAAACAGCCTTGGATTCTCTGTTTCTAGCGCCATTATTTTCTAGAGTATTATGTATATGATAGCTATTAATGACTCCAAAAATGATAGAAATTTTGGATTCTGGCTTATAGCCTTTTTTAGAGTCCATAAGGAATATCTCCGGTTATTTGATAAATTAAATAATAGTACAGAGAAGGCAACGGATAGACATTTAGGTATTAGTCTATGCTAATTGATTCTATTAGA
>JACPOX010000306.1 GCA_016191305.1 Legionella longbeachae
GTAGTTTAGACTATCATATTAAGTTTAATGTCTTGAATGTAACGTTATCAAGAGATGTGGGATGTTAGTTTATTAGGATGGCACATGTTAAAAGAATACGGTGATTTGGTTTGTTATAAACAAACCCCAATAGAAACACATGGAAAACTTAAGTTTTTTCTTGAAAAGCACAGCACTAAAGAAGGAACTTGGGGGAATTTGTGTATAGAGGATGGAGAAATTGATTTTATTTTTTTAAATGGATCTGGAGAGGAGCTTTCTCGTATTCGGCTCAATAAAGCTAATCCTCAATTGTGTATTCCACCTGCTGCATGGCATAAAATTCTACCTATTAGTGAACGCTTTAAGGCATCACTGGAATTTTATTGTAAACCTAATCGTTACTTCAATAAAAAATATGGGTTGAGGACAGTCCATAGTGATTTGCTGCATATTTATCATACTTATCTGCACAATCAAGGTCAATTATCCATTTTGGATGTTGGATGTGGTTCAGGAAGAAATCTGTTGTATTTTGCTGCTGCTGACCATTCAATAACAGGCATTGATATCAATGAATCCGCAATGGAGCATATTTCGGAGATCGCTCAAAAAGAGAGATTAACTCAGATTCAAACGGTTATTAAGGATTTAAACCAGCCTTTAAACTTAAAAAAAGATCATTATAATTTTGTGTTTTCAACAGTGAGTATACAATTCTTAAAAGCAGAAAGTATGCCCACTTTATTGAATGAGTTACAGGATGCAACAATAAAGAAAGGGTATCATTTTCTGGTATTCCCAATTAAATCTGAGCTTTATTCTTTACCGGCTTCATTTACTTTTTTACCGGAAAGGGAAGAGCTTTATCATTTGTACCAGGATAGTGGTTGGTCAATAATTGAATATAAAGAATCTGCTGGTTTACTTCATAAATTAGACGAGTTTGGCAGACCAATACAGGGATTATTTGGCCATTTGTTAGCACAAAAAATCTTATGAAAATCTCTCCTTAATATTTAATATAGTATTTAATTCTATTTTGTTGTGCACAATATCCGCTAAGGTAAATTGATTTAAAACATTCATAAAGGCTTGCTGAGCTTCATAGAGAATCTTTTTAAGCTTACACACTGGTGCAATACAGCAATTTGCTTTTTCTTTGTTAAAACAAGGAACCAAATCAAAATTTGATTCAAGTTTTAATATCAAGGCCCCGAGGTTGATATCTAGGGGATTGACTGACATGGTAATTCCACCATTTTTACCTCGAGTAGTCTTAATTAGTCCCAGTTTAGCTAAGTTATGAATTATTTTAATCATATGATTGTTTGAAATAGTATAAGCCTCGGTAATATCTTTGATAGTACAGATTTCTTTTTTCAAAGTGATATAGATCAACGCTCGTAACGAGTAATCTGTGAATTGAGTTAATTGCATATAAAAATTCCCACGATTATTTATTGACTCCCATTATTACATTTTATAAGATGTATTTAAAATACACCTTATAACTATGGAGTTTAGATTATGCCTGCATCCCTATATGAACGTCTAGGTGGCCAAGCCGCTGTTAATACTGCAGTCGATATTTTCTATCGAAAAATCCTGTCCGATCGACGCGTTAATCATTTTTTTGATGGGATCGATATGGAGCAACAGATTATCAAACAAAAAGGATTTTTAACGATGGTCTTTGGTGGTCCCAATCACTATACAGGAAAGGGGATGCGAGAGGGTCATCGTCATTTAGTTCGAATGGGACTAAACGACTCCCATGTAGACATCATTATTGAGCATTTAGCTGCAACACTAACAGAATTAGGTGCAGGTGACGACGATATTCAGCAGGTGGCTACAATTGCCAATAGCGCTCGTTCAGATGTTTTGGATCGGTAATTATGAATACAGTTATCTTTGAAAATAAGCATTATTCATTGACCACTGACGAGAGCATTTTAAGCTGTTTCCTACGTCATGGTATTGAATATCCTAATTCATGTCAGGTGGGTATTTGTCAGTCTTGTCTTATTAAGGTGATTGATGGGGTAATTGATCCATCTTGGCAAGTAGGCCTGCCAGAGATTCTAAAAGCACAAGGGTATTTCCTGGCCTGTATGGCAAAGCCTGCAACAGATATAAAGCTTATATCACCAGATACTTCTGAATGTGATGTGGAAGCTAAGATAATTGACATTGAACGGCTCAATTATAATGTGTTAAAACTTAGGCTACAGGTTGATAATTATTCTGAATGGATCGCTGGCCAATATCTAAATTTAATTAATTCGAATCAAATAGTCA
>JACPOX010000307.1 GCA_016191305.1 Legionella longbeachae
CTAAAGGTTGCAACAAAGCACCAACAAAAATTGAAATCATATTAGTAAATGCAATAGAGGTTCCAACTACATTTCTATCATGTAATTCGGTTGAAACAGCATAAGCAATTGCAACTCCAGTATTTGTTAAGCCAAAAGCAAAAAATAACAAATACGCTGAATTTTGACTTAAGGAAGGAATGAATACATATATAGTTGTAAGAATAATACCAAATGCTGCTGAAAGAATCATCAATGGTTTACGACGCCCTATTTTGTCTGAAAACCATCCTGAAATAGGACCACTAATACCCCAACCAATAAAAATTAATCCTGTAGCAAAAGCAGCTGCATGCGCCCCTAATCCTCTCCCAAATTGCAAGTACGCAGGACCAATAGCTTCCCCAATAACAGCAGTTGGTCCAAATAAAAAGCCAGCATACATTGCATTGAACCACGTTTGTTTACAGGACAAAACAATTTTCAGACTTTGGAATATACTAATACGATGAATTGAACGGAGATCATTGCACTGCTCGCCTGGTTTATCTTGAACAAATTGATATAACAGAGCAGAAAGAGCTATAAAAAGGAAAGCAATAATTAACATGCTGTGACGCCAGCCTACATTGCTAACCAAAAATGAGACCGGAGCTTCACCAGCGGCAGCGCCCAACATACCTAATGCTTGAGTTAAACCAGCCAATAGCCCCAACATTGTTGGTGGAAACCAGGAAGTGGCTAATCTAAGAGAACAAATAAAAGCGAATGCGGCACTAAAGCCAATGAGCATTCTACCTATTGAACCCATTAATAGGCCATCTGCGAGACCAAAAACACAGCAACCAAACGCAGTAATCAAGGACATAATCGTCAGCAACCATCGGATACTAAAGCGATCTACAGTAAGTCCTACAGGAATTTGCATAAGAATATATGGAACATAAAAAGATGCCGTTAATATCCCAAAACCTTCTTCATTAATCCCAAAATCAAGTTGTAAATATCGATGCATTACACCAGGTGCAACACGTGCTAAATAATCAGAGAAGTAAAATGCTGCGGCCAATCCCCAAACCAGCCAGGCAAATGCCAAATAATTCTTACCGTTATAAATTTCTACTTTTGACTCACTTATTTTTTTCATAAACTCTCTGCGTTAAAAATTCCTAGCTCGCGAAAATGTCTATATTTCAATGTTCTAGACATTGGCAATAGAGGTCAACTATGGTTGGAGGATTATACTGTTGTTGTCATATATTTCAACACATAGTTTGTTTTCATTTTTATAAGGATCATAAAGCGAAGTAGGTAGCGCTATGTGGATAAGATCCTGTAAAATAGCAGCAGACGTGCATATTTCTTAGCACAATTTGAGAATTTCAAAAATTTTTTAAGGTTTACAATGAATGCGCTTGATCTTGCAATAAAAAATGCACTCGACTCGGCTGGAAATAACAAAGAAGCAAATAAAGCTTATCTGGAGTTTATTAAAGCCAACTTTATTATCCCCATAGAAAAAAATTCAGCCAGTGATCAACCTCAAGTATTATTTCTGCAAGAACATGGGAATATCTTTTTACCTGTTTTTACGGATATGAATTATGTTAATGCATGGGTAGATGAAATTGCATGCGAAATTAAGATACTCAAGCTATCAGGAGTAGATCTACTTAAAGGTATTGGAGATAATGTAACCGTATGTCTCAATATAGGTAGTACTACTTATAAAGAGTTTAATCCCTCTGAAACTGCCAGAATGCGTTCTATGGTATTAAAGTTTTTTAAAAATTAAATAGTCCCTGTGTAACCGGCGCTAGCTAAAACAAATGACCGGTCACACCAGAGCAGTTTCAACCTATGTTGGTAGTTGTCTTATGCGACCAACTCAAATAATTGATAACCAACGATTGCTGAAGCAGCTATTGCACTACTAATTTCAATAACTAATGAGAAAAAGCTATGTTTATGGCAATAATGCTGATCATTTGCAGCGAATGCTTCAGCTACAGGCAGCTCCTCCTTTTCCATTAGACTCAATTCAAATAAGGGCTCTTCTCCTTGCATTGCATCCCACCATCCTTCTAACCAATGTTCTGCTTGCTGTGTTCCGGTGCGAAAAGGATTATCCTCTTCAGATAATTCAGCACGTGCGCATTCATAACCAAAAGCATAACTATCTTCATAACTTGGATGTTCAACATTAAAACGTAATTTAATATGTGGTAGTAAAGCTGTTATGTCGTTCATAATGATACCCTCTTTTTATGCAATCAGTACTTACTACTGTCAATAATATATACCTTTAAAATAATTTTACGACTTTCTGTTAACGCTTATTTACCAATTAAAAACATTTACTAATTCTTGACAATTTAGCTATGGTTAAATCTGAATCTAATTTATAACTAATTATATATAAGCAATTACTATGCCAAATTTTTTGCATTTAAAAAAAACCATTAATTTGAGTTAAATCGTAAGGACGCAGAACTATTTAATTTTTTAAATTAGCTGCAAAAAAGTGCCGTCATTGTGAAAGAAGCGGAGCAATCTAGTACCGTTTTTTAACGGAGCATCGGACTGAGTTGCTTCGCTAAGGCTCATGAAGATGAAATTTATATCCCATGAACTCTAACCTTAAATAAAAAAATACCCAACAATAAAACAGTATGAGGCAAAAATTATATTTTTAGCCGGCAAATTTTGCCGTCAAGGAGCTAATCGGTGATGCTTCCATTGCCCATTTTCTCGAAAGTACTGAATTCTATCATGCAGACGATTATCCCTTCCTTGCCAAAATTCGATTTTATCAGGAATAACCATATAACCACCCCAGTAGCTTGGGCGTAAAACCGGCTCCTGGCCATGTTTTTGGATTAAATCATTTAAAGCTTGCTCTAATATTTTTCTATTCTGAATTTCGTGACTTTGTGGTGAAATAATAGCACTCAATTGGCTTTTGATTGGTCTTGAGGAAAAATAGAGATCTGACTGCTCTTTATTAACTTGTTCGACTTTACCTCGAATACGAACTTGTCTTGCCATTTGGGGCCAGTAGAAGTTAAGTGCCGCATAAGGTCTATTTTTAATTTGCTCTGCCTTTGTACTTTGATAATTGGTATAAAAAAGAAAATTGCCTTCATTTAAACCTTTCAACAATACTACTCTGGAATCAGGATTACCCTTATCATCTACAGTAGAAATGACCATGGCGGTAGGATCATTTTTTTCGTTTTTTAAAACATCAGCAAACCAATCCTTAAATTGAATCAATGGATCTTCGGGAATTAGTTCCTCTCTTAAATCCAGTTCTCCATAATCACGTCTGATGTCAGCAATACTTCTGAAATTTGTCATGAAATACCAAAAAATGAGTTCGGATCAAATAAAACCCTAAGCCAAGAGTTAATTGTGAACTCACAGTCATTGGGTTACAGCATCCCATTAAGTTAAGGAAAAATGGCTTTAAAATGTAGGTTGGACCCTTGGCCTAATGGCGCTGCTTTAAGGCAAAACCTCGGTTTGCCTACGTCCTGCGGCTTGGCCGCAGGATCCAGGATTCTAGGCACAGAGCGAGATTTCTGGATCCCGCGAACAAGTCGCGGGACGTAGTGCATAGAGAGAAAAAGCTTAAGCAGCGCCATTAGACCCTTGGCCCAACCTACAAAATTCTTACCATAATGGTCTGTCTAGATACTCTATTAAACGGGTGTTACCAGCCAGTTACTTCGGCAATAGCATCACCTAAATCAGCTGGTGAACGAACTGTTCTTACACCGGCCGCTTCTAAAGCAGCGTATTTCTCGGAAGCGGTTCCTTTACCTCCAGAAATAATTGCCCCAGCATGTCCCATACGTTTTCCAGCTGGCGCTGTTACACCTGCAATATAGGAAACTATTGGCTTAGTCACATGTGATTTGATGTATTCAGCAGCTTCTTCTTCCGCAGATCCACCGATCTCACCAACCATAATAATAGCTTCGGTTTGTGGATCCTGTTCAAATAAAGCTAAAGCATCAATAAAACTAGTTCCTGGAATGGGGTCACCACCAATACCAATACAAGTACTTTGGCCAAATCCTTTATCTGTTGTTTGCTTCACTGCTTCGTAAGTTAAAGTACCTGAACGAGAAACAATTCCTACTTTTCCAGGCAAATGAATAGAACCAGGCATAATACCAATTTTACACTCACCTGGTGTGATAATACCCGGACAATTTGGACCAATTAAACGTGCTTGTGTATTATTTTCCAAATATACTTTTACCTGCAGCATGTCAAGAACGGGAACACCCTCAGTAATACAAACTATTAACTGAATGCCTGCATCCGCAGCTTCTAAAATCGAATCCTTGCAAAATGGAGCGGGAACATAAATTACACTCGCTTGAGCTTTGGTTTCCTCTACGGCTTCACGCATGGTATTAAATACGGGTAAGCCTAAATGCTTTTGACCACCTTTCCCAGGTGTTACTCCACCAACCATTTGTGTTCCATAAGCAATTGCTTGTTCTGAGTGGTAAGTGCCTTGCTTTCCTGTAAATCCCTGACACAGTACTTTGGTTTGTTTATTAACTAATACGCTCATTTATCAACCTCAAAATTTAGTAATTAAGCTACAGCTGCCACTATCTTCTTCGCAGCATCAGTTAAACTGGTTGCAGCAATCACATTCAAATCACTTTTATTTAGAATATCAGCACCCAATTGTGCATTATTCCCTTCAAGCCTTACTACTACAGGAATTTTTACATCAACTTCTTTCACTGCAGCTAGAATACCATCAGCAATGAGGTCGCATCGTACGATACCACCAAAAATATTCACTAAAATACCTTTGACTTTTTCATCAGATAAAATAATTTTCAATGCTTCGCTGACTCGTTCTTTAGTTGCTCCTCCACCAACATCAAGGAAGTTAGCAGGCTCACCACCATGAAGCTTTATCACATCCATAGTCGCCATAGCTAATCCAGCTCCATTGACCATACAGCCAATAGTGCCATCGAGAGGAATGTAATTTAATTCCCAATCGCTTGCTCGATTTTCGCGTTCATCTTCTTGTGATGTATCGCGCATGCTTTTTAATTTAGGTTGACGGTATAAGGCATTAGCATCAATATTAATTTTGCCATCCAAACAAATTAATTGCCCAGATTTGGTTACCACTAAAGGATTTATTTCCAGTAAACTCAAATCACATTCAACAAACATTTTGCCCAAGCCCATCATCAAATGAGTAAATTGTTTGATTTGATCTTCCTGTAGACCTAATTTAAAAGCTGCATCACGACATTGAAAAGGCATAACACCTACCAGAGGATCCACAATGATTTTGAAAATTTTTTCTGGTGTTTTTTCAGCGACTTTTTCTATTTCAACACCACCTTCAGTAGATGCCATAATAACAACACGACGTGTTGCACGATCGACAACAGCACCCAAATATAATTCTCTGTCAATATCACAAGTTTCTTCTATTAAAACGGTATTAACTGGTTGTCCCTGCGCATCAGTTTGATAAGTAACTAAACGAGTTCCTATTAATGATTTCACTGCTAATGCGAGCTCATCCTTATTGGATACCAGTTTAACTCCACCGGCTTTTCCTCTGCCACCAGCATGAACTTGAGCTTTAACCACCCAACGATGTGTTGATAATTGTGAGGCCACCTGTAATGCATCTTCTACATTATAAGCTACTTCACCTTTTGGAACAGGTAAATTATAGCTAGCAAATAATTGTTTGGCTTGGTATTCATGTAAATTCATTGCAATTACCTTTTTAAAAAAATGGTTACTTATTCCACTAAATATTTAATAAAAGACGAGCAGGATCTTCCAATAACTCTTTAACACTCACCAAAAACTGTACTGAATCTTTTCCATCAATCAAACGATGATCATAAGACAAAGCTACATACATCATAGGACGAATAACAATCTGTCCTTTTTCCACCACAGGTCTGTCTTCAATTTTGTGCATTCCAAGAATACCTGTTTGAGGTGGGTTAATAATTGGAGTCGCTAATAAAGAACCAAATACTCCACCGTTTGTAATGGTAAACGTGCCGCCTTGCATATCTTCCATAGCGAGTTTGCCTTGTCTGGCTTTTGTTGCTGCATCGTTGATTGCTGATTCAATTTCCGCCATGCTCATTTGATCCGCATCGCGAACCACAGGAACAACTAAACCTCTTTCGGTCGACACCGCAATACCTATGTCATAATAACCATGATAAACTACATCCTGACCATCGATGGACGCATTGACTGCTGGGAAACGTTTTAATGATTCAACCACAGCTTTAGTAAAAAAAGACATAAAGCCAAGTTTTACACCATGTTTTTTCTCAAAACTGTCTTTATATTGAGCTCGCATATCCATTACTGCTTTTAGATTGACTTCATTAAAGGTAGTCAACATTGCAGCATTATGTTGTGCTTCTAATAATCGTTCCGCAATTTTTGCTCTTAAACGAGTCATAGGAACACGTCGTTCTTCACGTAAACCAATGGGCATTATTTTAGCCTGCTCATTTTGGGTTTCTGCAGGTTTGGCTGACTTTTCTCTGTTTGATTCAATATAAGAAATTACGTCTTCTTTAGTAATTCTACCCTCTTTGCCACTACCTTGTATCTGTCCAGGATGAACATCATGTTCTGCCATCATCCGACGTACTACAGGACTTGTTGATTTATCTTCTTTGGCACTTATTTTCTCACTTTCATCTTTCTTTTCTTCTTTAGCTTCAGATGATATAGAGCCTTCTTTTAATTTTGCAAGCAATTGACCAGAACGTACTGTATCACCGACTTGAAACATTATGTCAGTTAGTACTCCATCCGCCGGAGCAGGAACTTCGAGAACAACTTTGTCTGTTTCCAGATCCAGTAAATTTTCATCACGAGAGACTTTATCACCTACTTTTTTATGCCATGCGGCCACAGTTGCATCCGCAACTGACTCAGGCAAAACAGGTACTTTGACTTCAATAGACATAGTTATACCTTCTTATTTTATTAAATTCATCAACACATGATAACTGGGTAGAAGCCCTGCTTTAACCCAAATTACGATAATCTCAAATTTAGCTCAATAGAGCTTGCTCAACCAATGCTTGCTGCTGCTGTGCATGTAAAGCAGGGCTTCCTACAGCAGGTGCTGCAGCGAACTCTCTTCCGGCGTAACGCAAAGTTTGTTCGGGGCGCAAACAGTCTTTTATATTATGCTGAGAAGAAAACCATACACCTTGATTTTGTGGTTCTTCTTGACACCAAATTACTTCCTTGGCTTGAGGATACTTATTTAGCTCAGTACTAAGCGCTTTTTTGGGGAATGGATACAATTGTTCTATTCGCACCAGAGCAACATGGTTTAATTCTTTATCACGACGCGTTTGCAATAGGTCATAATAAACCTTTCCACAACATAACACCACTTTTGTTACCTTTTGTGCATTTACAGCGTCAATTTCGGGAATAATAGTATAAAATTTTCCTTTTAATAAATCATCTAGGGGAGAAACAGCTAACTTATGTCGTAATAAACTCTTAGGAGTCATCACAATCAAAGGTTTACGAAAATTACGAATCACCTGTCTTCTCAACAAATGAAAGATCTGAGCTGGGGTAGTTGGCGTACAAACTTGCATATTATGTTGCGCACAAAGTTGCATATAACGCTCTAATCGAGCTGATGAATGTTCAGGTCCTTGACCTTCGTAACCATGGGGTAACAACAACACCAACCCACATAAACGTCCCCATTTTTGCTCACTAGAACTAATAAACTGGTCGATCACTACTTGAGCCCCATTGGCAAAATCCCCAAATTGAGCTTCCCAAAGCACTAGAAAATTGGGCGCAGAAGATGCAAATCCGTATTCAAAAGCTAACACTGCTTCTTCAGAAAGTACCGAATCGATTACAGAAAAAGAGCGATCAAACTCCTTAGTTATTTGCTCTAAAGGAACATACGTTTCACCATTTTCCACATCGTGCAAAACAGCATGACGATGAGCAAAAGTTCCTCTTCCAGAATCTTGGCCAGATAAACGCACACCATATCCTTCCTGAACCAAGCTGGCATAGGCCATAATTTCAGCATAGCCCCAGTTCATTTGAATCTCACCCTTTGTCATTTTATCACGTTCGTTCAATAAACGCTGAACTACAGGGTGTAAAGTAAAACCATCAGGTAAAATATGTAATTGTTTTGCTAATTTTTGTAAATTCGATTTACTGATTGTTGTGTCGACTTTGTCCGTCCATTTGGCGTTTACATAAGGAGACCAATCAGTTGCATATTTACCCTCATAATCTCCATGCACCAAATCAACAACAGCTTTTCCTTGATCCAGCCCATCACGATAAGCATCTACCATTTTTGCAAAATCACTGCTATTTAACAAACCTGCTTGAATCAGTTGCTCAGCATAGATCTCTCGCAAAGGACGCATGGACTTAATTTTTTTATACATGGCTGGCTGAGTTACCGCTGGCTCATCTGCCTCATTATGACCATGTCTTCTGTAACAAACGAGATCAATTACTACATCACGTTTAAATTTCATTCTGAAGTCAAAAGCAATTTGGGTTGCAAACACAACCGCTTCAGGATCATCCCCATTCACATGAATTACTGGCGCCTGAACCATTTTAGCAACATCAGTACAGTATAAAGTAGACCGGGCATCTAAAGGATTACTAGTAGTAAAACCAATTTGGTTATTAATGACTATATGAACGGTACCCCCAGTACAATAACCCCGAGACTGGGAAAAATTGAAGGTTTCCATCACCACGCCTTGACCGGCAAATGCCGCATCTCCGTGAATCACGATGGGAACAACCTTCTCTTTCTTAACCAAATCATTACGTCGCCTCAAACGAGAACGCACAGAACCTTCTACTACTGGTCCAATTATTTCCAGATGTGAAGGATTAAAAGCCAAAGCCAAGTGTACAACAGCTCCTGATTTTGTTTTTATGTCTGAAGAAAAACCTAAATGATACTTCACATCTCCTGTGCGTTCGTATTTAATCTTTCCTTCAAATTCCTGAAAAAGTTCTTTAGGTTCTTTACCGAGCACATTAACAAGGACATTCAATCGTCCACGATGCGCCATACCAATTATCAATTCTTTAACATGATCTCTGCCAGCACAACTAATAATCTCTTTCATCAGGGGAATTAAAGAATCGCCGCCTTCAAGAGAAAAACGTTTTTGTCCTACATAACGAGTACCTAAATAACGCTCCAAACCATCTGCAGCAATCAAATCTTTTAAAATTTCTAGCTTTTTTTCTGCATCAAAATTAGGTCGACCACGAACTGACTCCATTCGTCCTTGCAACCATTCAATTTCTTCAGTATCGGAGATATGCATGTATTCAATACCAATACTGCCACAATAAGATTCATGCAGTGCCTGATAGATTTCATCTAAAGTCATCTCTGAGCCATTAAAAGTAGTGCCTGCAAAAAATTTACGATTCCTATCTACATCAGATAAGTGATGATAATCTAATTCCAATGCAGGGATTGGCGTCCGTTCTGTCATTTCCAAAGGATCGAGCTTGGCCGCATGATGTCCTGATGATCTAAAAGAATTTATTAAATGAGCAACCTGATATTGCTTACTGTCTGCTGATTGAACAACTTGAATTGCTTTCTTATCTGCATTCTGCAAAAAATAATCGCGAATATCTCTATGAGATAGCTCTTTTTCAGCACCATCGACTTTAGGCAAAGCACTGAACACTGCTCGCCAATCAGCAGAAACCGAACTTGGGTCAGCAAGAAAATCTTCATAAAGGCTATCAACATACGCCATGCTCCCACCAGATAGATAGGAAGAAGCCCTTTCATTTTGCAGATTGGAACTGCTCATTTTCACTCTCCAAAGGGTTTAAGTTTCTTGTGTCAACATTTGTAAGCGAATTTCACCTATCGCTTTTGTTGGATTGAGTCCCTTCGGGCAAACATTCGTACAATTCATAATACTTCGACAACGAAATACGCTAAAAGGATCTTGTAGTTTATCCAAACGATGTGCCGTTGCTTTATCACGACTATCTGCTAAAAATCGTCTTGCTTGGAGTAAACCTGCAGGGCCTACAAACTTTTCCGGATTCCACCAGAATGAAGGACATGAACTGGTGCAACACGCGCACAAAATACATTCATATAATCCATCGAGTTGTGCACGTTCTTCCGGGGATTGCAGCCTCTCCTGTGCAGGAGCTACTTCATCATTTAGTAAGTAAGGTTCTACACGCTCATATTGTTGATAAAATTGAGACATATCAACAACTAAATCACGAACTACTGGAAATCCTGGTAGTGGACGAATGACTATTTTGTCTGTATTCAATTGAGATACATGGGTAATACAAGCTAAGCCATTCGTTCCATTTATATTCATACCATCCGAACCACATACTCCTTCACGACAAGAGCGTCTGTAGGTTATGGAAGAATCCTGTTCTGCTTTTAAACGTTCAAGTAAAGTCAGCAGCATAGGATCACTTTTAGCTGGAATTTCTAATTCATAATCTTTCATATAAGGCTTGGCATCCACCTCAGGATTATAGCGATATATTGATAGGATCAAATTTCTACTATCTGCCATGTGATATATCCTCTTTAGTAAACACGTTCTTTTGGCGCTAATGGCTCAACATATTTAGGTGATGCATTAACAGGGCGGAAATCGATAAGCTCACCTTGCTCAAAATACAGCGTATGTTTAATCCAGTTCTCATCGTCGCGCTTTGGATAATCTTCACGGCTATGTGCACCACGGCTTTCAGTACGTGCAATAGCAGACTGTGCTGTAGCATAAGCAGTTGCCATTAAATTATCCAGTTCCAAGGCGCTCATTCGCTCGGTATTGAACACCTGACTTTTATCTTCCAATTTGGCATGAGCCAATCGCTCACGCAAAGCCTGCAAACGATTTAAACCGGAAGCCATAACTTCACCTGTACGGAACACACCAAAATCCTCTTGCATCACACGTTGCATTGCATCATGGATTACAGCAGGACTTTCACCGTCGGTTGAATTGTTCCATCGGTTATAACGTACCAGAGATGCAGCAATATCATCATCACTCACATAAGACATATCGGGAAGTTGATTTGCTTGCCATAATTCTTCAACATGTAAGCCTGCAGCTCGACCAAATACAACCAGATCGAGTAAAGAATTACCACCTAAACGATTTGCACCATGTACAGAAACACAAGCGCACTCACCCACGGCATATAATCCTTCAACTATATGCTCTTTATCTTTGGATTTAGTGATTACTTGCCCATACATATTTGTAGGAATACCGCCCATGCTGTAATGGCAGGTAGGAACAACTGGAATAGGCTCAACAATTGGGTCAACACCTGCGAATTTCATAGATAATTCACGAATTCCAGGTAAGCGTGACATAATAAGATCAGCACCCAAATGATCCAATTTTAATTTGACATAATCAACGCCCTTAGGATCAAAACCTTTGCCCGCGCGGATTTCCAGAGCCATCGATCGAGCGACTACATCTCGAGATGCCAAATCTTTAACCCTTGGTGCATAACGCTCCATAAAGCGTTCACCATCTTTATTAATTAGATAACCACCTTCACCCCGACATCCCTCAGTGACTAAAACACCAGCACCCGCAATTCCTGTAGGATGAAATTGCCACATTTCCATATCTTGCAAAGGAATACCGGCTCTTAAAGCCATACCAAATCCGTCACCTGTATTAATAAATGCATTAGTTGTGGATTGATAAATACGACCTGCACCTCCAGTAGCCAAAATACATACTCTTGACTGGAAAAATACTACTTCTCCAGTTTCAATACACATTGCGGTGACACCGGAAATATGGCCATGTGAATCTTTAACAAAATCAAGGGCATACCATTCGCTAAATATATTTGTTTTTGCTTTTATGTTTTGTTGATAAAGGGTATGCAATAAAGCATGGCCTGTCCTATCTGCCGCGGCACAAGTGCGTGCAGCTTGTTCACCGCCAAAATTCTTGGATTGGCCACCGAATTGACGTTGGTAAATCCTTCCGTTGTCCATACGAGAAAAAGGCAAGCCCATATGCTCTAATTCATATACAGCTTCTGGACCTGTTTTACAGAGATATTCTATAGAATCCTGATCGCCAATATAATCAGCTCCTTTCACAGTATCATACATATGCCAACGCCAATCATCCTCATGTGCATTTCCTAAAGCACATGTGATTCCTCCTTGCGCTGATACGGTATGTGAACGTGTTGGAAATACTTTGGATAGGAGTGCAACTTTTAAACCTGAATTAGCCATCTGCAATGCGGCACGCATTCCAGCACCACCTGCACCAATTATTACTGCATCAAAAGTGTTTCGTGAAATTGCCATACTTAGCGCCCCCATAGAATCATTAAGCCCCAAATAAACTGACTAAGGAGCCATAAAGCAACTATCATCTGTACTGATAAACGTAATACAGTACATTTCATATAATCTGTGGTCACTGTCCAAATACCTATCCAGGAATGCAATAAAAGCGCAAAAAATGCAATCATAGTTGCAACCTGAACGATAATACTTGAGAAGAGATTATGCCATTGTGCAAAATCCAATTGCGGATGCAATAATAAGTAGCCAATTATAAAAAGAGAATAAGCCGCAAAATAAACTGCAGTAACACGTTGAATCAACCAATCTTTTAACCCATTACCTGTTAGGCTTGTGACATTATTTACCATATCCAGATCCCTAGAAAAACTGTCAAAATAACAGCAAGAATTATGACGAAAACAGCAGTACGCCAGGCAGAATTTAAATGCTCACCCAGCCCAATATCCATAAGCAGATGTCTAATCCCTGCAAGTAAATGATAAATCAAAGCAGCACCAAATCCCCACACTACCATCTTATAGCAAGAATGAGTTAACATGCTTTTCATATGTACGAATGTTTCTTCCGAATGCAATGATTGACCAAAAATAAATAGCATAATGGGCAATAATAAAAATAAAACCAGCCCTGAAATCCTATGCAAAATAGACGCTATGGCCATGGGGGGATATTTTAAACTAAGCAAATCCAGATTAATGGGTCTTTTTTTGTTCACTATGAATTTCTTCCTTAATTAGAAAAAAGTTATCAGACTTCTTTCGAAACTGTCCGCTGCGAATTAAATCGAATAAAAAATGGCTGAACAAGCAAAGCACACACGGAGTACTGGGCATTTTGAAGTCATTTTTTCATTCGAGATTGGCCATTCATGCCGGTTTCGAAAGAAATCTATTAGATAACGCACAAATGCGAAGTATAGCACTCTGTTGCTATCACGCAAGATGCTAGAAGCCCAGTTCAGAGTTTTTATGACATTACCACTCAACTTAATCTACATGAGACATGGGTTCATGTTTACCCATGAACCATGGTACTAAGGTAGTATTTTGGTTTAACTTTTTGCAAAAACTGGCCAAAAAAAGGAAGATCAAAAAGAAGACAAAAAATTTAAGCAAAGTAGATTTTCCATGAACAAATCAAACTATTTTGAATATGGTCATGGAAAATGATAATTTAATCTTAAAGCATCCAGATGAGGAAGCTATGTAGTTCTTATTATAAAATATTACAAGAAGAATTATCATTATCATTTTTAGCTTTCTTTTCGGTAATAATTTCATCGATCAAAAAATTATGTATTGTGATCAGATCTGAGTTAGCTAATAATTTCATTAGTTTATAATCGGGCATATTTTCTGTGGGAAACTTATAATCTTCATTTTTAATTAGTTCTTCTTTAGCGAGTGCTATAGTTTCCTGAAATAAGTTTACAAAATCACATTCCATTTGAAAAAAATTTGATGAAAATGGTCTAAAATTACCTATTTTATCTAATAATTTTAAAATCGATTGGGGCTTCTCTCTTCCCCACTTAATATCTACATAATCATTTAATTTTTGAATACAGTGTTTAGCCATTACAGAGTGATCCAGATAGGCTGCCTTATGCGTATTATAATAATATTTTTCTATTTTTAAATTTCCCACGGGTAAAACGGTTTCGCTAAGGAGTATTGTTTTATCGGGCCACGTAATTTCCCAAGATCCAACATTTTTTTTGAATTTATAACCCTCCTCTAAATTGTTATCATTAACCTGTTCCATTAGGACCTCAGTCAAAGATTCCAGCATGGCATTTGCCAGTACTTGTTGATAACCCGACGTTTTTTTATCTTCGTTATATTCTTCTATGAATGACCATTTTTGATGATATTTATTAAAAATTTCAGTCGCAAAATTGTTTTTACCTGATGAGAAAAATGCCCACCATTCTAATGAGTTTTCAAAGTTATCCAGTATTTTATTTTGTCCTGTATAAATGGCTGGTAACTGAAAATCACAATTTAAATTAGGTAAAGAAAGCGAACCAATATTTTTAATAGGTTTAATATTAGTATCCATGGTATAAATTGGGCAATCGCTTGCTACGTGTAAGAATAAACTAAATGCATTTTTTACAGTAATTCGATGGCGTATAATTACATTATCTCCACGTACAGCATTCTTCTCTTCCTGGTCATCAGACTGTCCTATTAATGATGCATCAAATATTTCTTTCATTTTTCTAGCTGCTTCACTGATATCTGAATTTTTACTTGTTATTTTATCTTCTATATATTCATCGATGGCTACTATTTTGATATTTGGATATTTTTCAAAGATTTCTTTAAAAGCAGTTTGGTGTGCATCCAAACACCAAAAGTAAATCGGGTTTGATTTATTTATTTCTGCCATTTTTATTACACCCTCAGAGGAATGGCCTTTTACTTCTCTGCCGTATTTATTATAAATATTTTCCTGAGGTGAAGGTGGCCCGACCCAAATATAATGTAATTCAGGCAGTTCTTTTATATGGGAAGTTTTCAAAACACCCCCTTTGATATTTTAATTTTATATTTTACATTATAGTTTAAAATAATATGGGTATTGTATTCCCAGGAAATAAGTACTTAATAAAAGAGCTAACACTTTGATCAAATGCGTCTTATTACGAAGAAGGGGATTTGAGATGTTATCAGAAGATAACTTATGGGTTATACCGTGTTTGGTAAATTTTGGAGATCATTTTATTCGAGACGTCGGTAATGTTACTCCTCAGAACGAACAGATCTAGGGTGCTTCTATCCCGATCTGACGTTAATTTAGCATAATGCCACTATAAATGGGGCCTTATCTAAAGCTTTTAGAAGGAGTTTTATGAGGCTGTTTAAAAGTTTGGCGTGGTGCCTCTGGGGGATAACCATACTTATCTGCATTTTGTTTGACAATTTGTAAATAACGCTCACCCCAAGCGCCTGGATCAAAGTTAGTTACTACCACGTTGTAACTTAAATTGATAATGGATTCAAAAGCTTTTCTTTGTGCCAGCAAATGCCCGCCAAAAGAAACTTGAACCTCTATTTCTGCACCAATACCTCCAGATTTCAAACGCTCAACTAAGAGGTAAATCATTTTTTCTATAGTCATGTACATTTTATGCATGGACATACCCACGCTAAACATATCTTCACTTTTAGAAGTAGAAAGTTTTGATCCTGAATCTTGTATAGAATAGACAAATTCTAGCTCATCCGTACCTTGAATAATTTCAGGCTTAATAATTAGAGGCGGAGAGATAATATCAAAACTCGGAGATACGATGTACAAATGAAAGTCAGCCCAATTCCTCCAGATATGATAAACGCGCTCAACGAGGGTCGTTGGATCATTTAAATCTGCTTCCATTTCCAATTTGCGGAAGTCTATACTATTCTCAGCACTATCTGGGAATTCTTCTTCAGTAGTATTAATCTCTGGTTCATCAGCCATTTGCTTATCACATGTAAATCAAACTTATAAGATAATATTAGCCCAAATTTACCGAATGAGCACGAAAGATAAAACAGGTTGGCGTAAAAAATAAAAAAAAGTGCCTCGGAAGGTTCGGGAAAATCCAAATTTTCTACTTCCCGCGGCTTGTCCTGGGGATCTAGAGATCTAGTCCTGAAGCGAGATTTCTGGATCACGCGGACAAACAAGTAATCTATGTAACATATTGATAATATTCGGGGGAATTAGTGCGACACTTAAAGCATCTGCTTTGACAATTCGTTTTTTCTTGGCATTTACGAATTATTCCTTTGCGCACCCATAATTCCAGCATCGGTTGTAATGCTTGGAGATCCAAATGAAACTCTCTGGTTAATTGCTGCGTACTGACTATTTTTTCACGGTCAATATAATCACGTATTTGCAAAAGCATTACGCCTCCTAATACTGCTTTTATTGTAACAATGCATCACAAACACAAGAGACATCACCATCAGAAATGCCATAATCCATGGGATACTATGTGGCGTATGCTCAATCCATTTAGCAAGTTGATAAAACAAAACTGCTGCGGCATAAGCCACCACAAAAGACCAAACTACAGAAATCCACATCATCTTCCTGTTTGCTTCTTGGCGAATTACCGCCATTGTAGATACACAAGGTATATAAAGCAGTACAAATAGCAAATAGGCATAAGCTCCTATTTGACCATCAAAACGTTGTACCATAACTCCATAAGCTGACTGTGATATAGGGCTATCCGCTGCACTAGCTAATACTGGATTGATGAACGCAGATCCTAATTGGGATAAGTTCCGGGGAATAGATAAAAAAGCCGCTTTGATGCCCGCCCAAAAATCAAAATGCGTTGCAGCAATTTCGCCCAGATGACCTACTTGAGCATAAAGTGAATTCAAGGTACCAACTACCACTTCTTTAGCTAGCATACCGGTTAACAATCCAACCGTTGCGGGCCAGTTATCCTGGTGAATTCCCATAGGAGCAAATAAAGGAGTAAGCCATTGCCCCATTAAAGAGAGCAAGGATTGGGTACTCGCCTCGCCTGAATTAATACCACCTTCTAAGGTAATAGCATTTAAAGCACCTAATATCACACATATTGGCACAATTAATTTTCCTGCACGTGTAACAAAAAAACGCAACCGCATAAAAGTTTCTTTAAATAAACGCATGAGCGCGGGTTTGTGATAAGCAGGAAGCTCCAAAATTAATGGAGATGCATGACCTTTTAACGTGGACTTGCGCAAGAGAAATCCAGTTAATACAGCCATCAAAATTCCAATAAGATACAAAGAAAAAACGATGTTTTGTCCCCCAGAAGGAAAAAATGCAGCCACAAATACTGCATAAATGGCTAATCGTGCGCTACAAGACATAAAAGGACTCATCATTACCGTTAATAATCTATCGCGCTCAGAATCCAAAGTACGTGCTGCCATTATTGCAGGAACATTACAACCAAAACCAACAATCATTGGCACAAACGACTTACCTGGCAAACCCATAACTCGCATTGCCTTGTCGACAACAAAAGCAGCCCTTGCCATATACCCTGATGTTTCCAAGAGGGATAAAAAGAAAAACATCCCGGCAATTACCGGAATAAAAGTGAGTGTTGTATTTATACCTTTACCTAATCCATTGGCTAATAAGGCAATTAACCAATTAGGTGCATGCATTTGTTGCAACAACCATGCTGTACCCTGTACAAATACTGTATCAGTACTAATATCAAAAAAATCCTGGAACGCCCCTCCAATATTAATCGCAAATAAAAACATCAGGTACATCATAGCCAAAAAGATTGGCAAGGCAAGAAAGCGATTCAATACAATCTTGTCTAGCTTTGCCGTAAAATGCTCACTCGCATCGCTGCGTTTTTTCTGAACAAGACTAACAATTTCATGAATTTTCTGATATCGAGCATCTGCCAATAATATATCAAGGTCGAGATTGGGCGGGTTCAAAGAAGACAAATCTTTTGTAATGGTTTTATCCAATAACAAAACATCTCCTTCAGCAAGTCGCCGTGAATAATAATAGGCAAGCGACGGGCTATAACCTTCATTAATTAATGTTTTTTCCAGATATATTAATGCCTCGTGCACTGGTTTGGATAATGACAGTGTCAAGGGTAAAGCCACTTCGGGTAATACAGATAATTCCTGATTGAGCAAAGAAATACCTACTTTTTTATGTGCCTGGATGGGAATCACAGGACAACCCAATTGTTCTGCCAAGGCCGCTGTATCTATGGATATACCACGTTGCAGAGCGATGTCCATCATATTAAGCGCTAGGATTACCGGCTTACCTAATTCCAAAATTTGACTGGTCAAATAAAGATGTCGCTCGAGATGACAAGCATCGATCACGTTAATGATGCAATCTGATTCCATTGTTAAGATAGAGCGAGCTGCAATTTGTTCGTCCTGACTTACACCATCGGCATTGGCTACTAAAGAATACACTCCTGGCAGATCTGTCACTTCAATTCGTTGTTGATCTATATAAAACTCGCCGGTCTTTTTTTCAACTGTAACACCGGGCCAATTACCTATACGTTGATTGTCGCCAGTTAATGCATTAAATAAGGTTGTTTTACCACAATTAGGATTACCTACCAATAAAACATGGGTCATACACGCTCCAAAACCAATTGACTCGCCTCTTCTTTACGCAAAGTTAAAGCGGTTCCTCTGACTTCAATTTGTATAGGACATCCCAAAGGAGCAATTCGGACAACTGAAAACTCGGTACCACAGGTTACACCTAAAGATAAAAGCCTACGTCTGTATTGCGAATCAGTTGTCCCAAAACCAGCCAATCGAACTCGATCACCTTGTATTAACTCTGTAATTTTTAACATACCCTAACAGGAAAAAGTAAATTAACTAGATTTTAGCACAAATGCTATCGAGAATCATTCTCAATTAATAAAAAATATACTTTCATTATTGCACACCATCATTCTGTTTACAGGACAATCAATAATCGCAAGCAGATGCAGTGAGGAAAAACCAAAGCATAACAGTTAAGTTAGCAGTCTTAGTATTCTGTTATATAAAAATCTAATTGTGTACATTTAACACCGATTGTGTTAAATTAAAGCGCATTAATCGGTAAAGGATATTCCACATGCAAATTATCGACATAGGCGCTCTTTTAAGAAGAAAAAATCTACATGATAAAATTTTTGATTTAAAAAATGATTCACTTTTTTTTGAGGCACCTCTCCATCAACACATCCAATGGGTTTTTAATAATATATATTCTTATCCTTACCCTAATAAAGCGAAACGCTTGTATCATGGTATTCAACACGTTTCTCGAGTTGCGCTTTATGTACCGATTTGGGCGAATCTTTATCGAAAACACGGCGATGATGAGGCAATTAAACTAACCAAAGAAGATATTCACCTGTTGCAAATCGCTGCATTATTTCATGATTCTGCACGCGAAAATGAAGGGACAGATTACTGGGATCATGAAAGCGCAATATTACTATATTACTATCTAACCCGCATACTGCAACTTGATCAAAAGAAAGCAAAATTAATAACTGAAGCGATTGCAAATAAGGATTTTAAAAAAGATCAATATTTCGTCATTGAGGAAAATAGTGCAGGAGAAGTCCGTTGGCAATATGAAGTATGCCCTGATGAAAAAAATATTTATCAAAAAATAATTCACGATGCCGACTGCCTAGATATCATCAGAGCAAGACCTCATTTCGACGCAAAATATCTTGATTTCTATCAATATAAAGTTAAAAACAAGAACAATAATCTCGCCCTAGAAGAAATGGCCCATTTGATTTGTGAAGCGAGAGGACTCATTCATATACAAGGAGATGCATATATGCTGATGCAATTTGAGCTTAAGGAAAGATATGAACATAAAAAAGCTTATGCTTCAGTTATAAATGATATTAATAAAAACGAACATAAAATAATAAATATCCTGCACAAGGATTTATTTAGTCCCCAAGAACTTTCCGAAAAGAAATTAGTTAATTTGCAGCCGTACCGAGAATCTAAAGGTCTCACAAAAAAAAATATGCAATCGGCGCTTCGTGAAGGTCGTATTTTTGCACGTGGCATAGCAACCCCTTCTGCAATGAGCAAAAAAAATGACAAAGAATCATTAGCTCAATTAGAAATACGTAAAACTATGCGTGAGCAAGGAATCCCCACCAAAAGTACAAAACCAAATAATATAGAAAAAAAAGAAAATCCTTTACGTGCCGTATCTATGATCAACTATGGCAGTAGTGTCTTTACCAATGCAGGCTTTGTTATTGTTAACCCTACACTAGAAGCTATAGCAAAGGTATCAGAGGTTGATTGTGATTCGGGGCGAGGAAAAAAAACAAAAATAATGCATTTGAAGGATAAAAAAAAGAGACATTCAGAAACTACAATAGCAAAAAAGTTAGCCAATTTAAAACAGCAATTAAAATTGGGCGGTAAAAGTCGTATTTTTGATAGAGGCTATCCATCGAGTCATGTGGAAATTTTATATGATATTAGCCATTACGATGGAATTTACTTTTCTAATGATCCAAACCTATATAATCATCTCGTTACTGGTTCACCTGAGGAAACACATAAAAATTCCCCTATATTACAAGCAGTTTTCTTACAAAAACAATATGAAATTCAATATGAGAAAATGAAAAAAAAATATATAAAAGCATTTGGTGCACTAGGTCGGGAAAAATTTATTGCTCGTTTTGGTCCAAACAAAACTTTACCCATATTTGAATATTCAGGTATTCATAACAAAATAGTTCCTCACGGAGAATTAAGCGAAGAACAAATTTTTCAATTATGGATGGAAATGATTGAACATTTTTTAAGAAAAAATCTTCTTAGAATAAACACATCAGATCTTCTAGATGGTAATCTACCTATTGAAGACATTAAAATTTTAAGTATGTATGGAGTAAAAGAGAATCCTTGGGCTAAGGAAAACGTTTCCGCGGATACAAATTACTCTCCTGAGCTGCGTCTGCAAATTGATGGGGCAATCAAAGAAATATTAGAAAAAGATATTCCAAATTTTAGACAAACTATCCGGCATTTAATTCAAAATAATGAAAAAAAAGCATTATCCAATGAAGTTTTCCTGTATCTCCTACGAAGTCCATCATTGAGAAATGAGCTCTATGTCCAATTGATGTGTGAAATTAATAAAACTTTAAATTCAGATAATTTATTTTCAGAAAAACCGTTAATGAGTTTTTTTGGCCAAATCGAGAATTCTCTGCTCTCAGTAACCACTGATTGGAAACAAAATTTATCTATTTTTGTCCAAGAAAAAATAAACATACAACACAAAATTTTTAGTACTCCGGCAATGAAAATATATTTTTTAGCTCACTTGCTTGAATTCAAAAAGCCTATCGATATTCTACAAAAACAAGCCACTAAACTTGTAGAACAAACTCTTTTTGAAATATCGAAAGAAAAAATATCGAAGTACAGCATTCTAAATATATTTAATTTATGTAAATTTATCGACGTTTTTAATATTCAAACAGAAGTTTTTGAATCTCAAATCGCAAAACTTATTCAGCAGACGGTTTTGAATGAAATTCTGCATTTTATAAAAGAAAATGAAACAAAAGATTTAAAATTTTTGGTTAGCAATCTTAAAAACAGTGGTTTTCTCTTGCCAAAGTATCAGCCGATCATAAATCAGTGTCTTACTGAAGTGAAAAATTGGCTGATACAGAATTTAGATAAAGCCCATCTCATCCAATATTTGAACATTGCCTGCTCTTTTAAAGTGGAAGCTACCGAGATCAAAAAAACGCTTATTGAGTGCTTTCATAAAAAAGATTTTAACCTGGCAGGATTGGATTTGGTAAAAATGATCTCAAAATATATTTCAATTAATGACAGTCATTTGGATTTATTTACACACCTCATTAAGCAATCAAGCTTACGTCCATTTAGTTCTGGCGAGCATGCACTTCATTCTAATATTTTATTGTGGGTTAAAATGATGAAAGACTGGCAAGATTTAGTCGCCAATAAAAGATACAGTCCAAAACAGCTTAAAATTATTGAAAAAAAATGGACTGAGGAGGTTTGTGAACAATATCTGGTCTCTTTAAGGATTCACTGGAATTTGCCCAACTTCATAGAATACATGAACTTATTGTTAGATATTGGATTACCCTTACCCATGAAAAAATTTATCAACCTATTGAATGATAAAATAAAAAATCTTGATAATCCCCTGAACGAACAAATGATGTCTTCACTAAAAACTACGCAACAAAGATTACAAGAACATGAACAATTACTAGAAGAAAAGAATAAAAAGCAAAAACTCTACAATCCGAAATTTTATCAGGCTAAATTTTTATCAGAGGAAGGATGGAAACCCACTATTCTTCAATGGCAGTCCCACTAATTAAAATTTTGTCAAAATTTATAAAACAGGTGAAACTTCTAGAGGTTGGGGTGAGATAGAAAGACGCGATCATCCCATACTGGAGTGGTAGAATCCACTAGGACCAACCACTGCCCTATGTAGCATTATCCCAATCTTACATTC
>JACPOX010000308.1 GCA_016191305.1 Legionella longbeachae
ATGATTAGGGTCTGTTTACCTTTCTACTATACCGGCCCCAAAGCGCTGATTTTCTGCGCTCCGATGCTCACATAGTACTCTATGCTGCGCTTCGGTGCTCAAAAATCAGCTCATTTTGGCTCGGACTAGCGAAATGTCAACACACCCTAGTATCAGCTTAAAGTAGATCCAAAACTTGCAAAAAGTGATTTTCATCAGGTGGCATGTTGTTTTTTTGTGAAAGCCATAAGCATTCAGCTAATTGTTCCATAATGAGGTGTTCTACATGTAAAGAATCATGATATTTATTGATTAAATTTTTATAGCGCATGCTTATTCCTGTTGGGCGATCAGTAGCTATTTGTTCTCTAACTGCAAGATGAAGTCCCATATGCAAAAAGGGGTTGGATTCACCTAATTCAGGAAAATAGGATTGTTGTTGTGCTATATGTTGATTTTCAAGAATGTTATGGTACTCGGGATGAGCCAATATGACTTGAACAATTTCATTTTCCAAAGGAGATAACATTTTTTTTTGTTGGTACTTATCCCAACTAGTAAAAAACATTTGTCTTGTTTCTTGAATGGTATCGCCGTAGAACATGAATTACTCAATTTTATAAAAGTGTGAGTTTAACTGATGCTCGAGGGTACGACAATGGGGAAGAGCTTCCGCATTATCGTAGCATCCCTCTCAATTATAGTGTGCTGCACAACGGTTTTAAATATTAATTTGTTTTACATTCTCGTGTAATTCTTTATAAAGATACGCTAACTCTATTTTAAGTTTATCAAGCGTAGATCTATTGTTTGAATTGGAATCTGTCATCATCTTGATTAATTTTGACAATTGCAACTCAGTTTGATTTAAAGGGCGATTTGAGAAAAAAGTGTTATGAGTGTTTGATTCTTGCTCTAGGTGATCCTCTAGATCAAACCATTTTGCAAAGGTAATGCCTAGTGCATAAATTTCTGTTTGGCCGTTGAATACATATTTATTGTTCTTTGCTATAAGTAATTCAGGAGCTACATAACCAAAAGTACCTCTGAATGTATCTGATGTTCCAGTTTGGTTGTCATTCATACATAATGCCATGTCAAAATCGATAAGTCCGGTTGATCGCGTTTCTTTATCATAAATAATATTTTCTAGCTTAATGTCGCAGTGCAAAATATTTTTTTTATGCAATTCAATATATTGATCAACAATATTGATTGCAACTATAACCTTCTCTTCAAGAGATAACTTTTCTGTCTTGAGTGTTTTGTATAAATCCTTACCGGGTAAATAATGATTTACGATAGTTATTTTATTTTCTTCAATAAAGCAAGCCGCCATATGATTAGCTGCTTTAGTCACATTAATTTCATTTTCAATTCTTGATTTGAGTTCAATAGATTGAATATTAGTATAGGTTTTGATGAGAAAAGGTTTTCCAGAAATTAATTCCTGGCATTTTCTGATTTCGATATGTGGCGGCTCTACCATTGCTTGGTGAAGCTTATCTAACTCATTGATTTTTTTAGATAATAATGGTGTTTTATTTGATATGACATAATAATTATTTTGAATATTAATAATATCATATGCTGTGTTGTTTAAACTTTTTGGGAAGAAAGATATTTTTGACTCAGCGTTTTTTTCCATAGATTGCATTAATTCTAATACAAGTTGTAATTCATCTAGAGTTTTTTTTAATTCAATTCCATTAGGAATATAAGGTGTTGATGAATCTTTTTTTGTTTTTTTTTCTGTTAAGTTAATTGCTTTAGTAGAATTACTGTTTCGTTTTCCATTTCATTTAATTCCAGATAATTATACATAGATACACCCCATTAATTTATTTAGTAAGGCATTTTAGCAACTCAAACTTAATGAAATATGAAGTCGTTGCACTATAAGTTGACATACGTAGGTGGGTTATGAGATATTTCCTTTGCGAGGTTGGACTTGCTATGTGTCATTCCACTGGGTCAATTGGCGACACACTGATTGGCCCTTTCTATTTAAATTGATGATTTCATCATTTCTGATATCAATTGCAAGCAATCTGTTCCTAGTTTAATACCGATAATAACCATAAGTATGCCACTAAGTAATTCTATCGCTTTCCATATATTGGCTTTTGTCAAAACATCGGAAAAATATCTGGCAGTAAACGTTAAAGAGCTAAACCAAAGAAAACTTGAGGTGAGTACTCCCAATAAAAATAGGTGTTCTTGGTTAGGATGACCACTGCTTCCACCGCCAATAATAACCAATGAATCAATAATTGCGTGGGGATTTAATATACTAAAACCCAAAGCCAGGAGAATAATTTGAGTTTTAGTCCGAGGTTCTTCTAAATATACCCTAGTTTTTTCTGATTTGGAAAAGGCGCTGGTTAATGCTTTAGCAGAATAGAAAAGTAGAAAAGCTGTTCCTAAAAGCATTATCCAAATTTGTAGAACAGGACGAATGATGAGTAATTCATGCAAACCTGTTATGCTGGCACATATTAAAATGAAGTCGCAGACAAAACATATTGTAGCAGAAAGGATCGCATGGTTTTTTTGTGCGCCTTGTTTAATCAAAAAGACGTTTTGCGGACCTAATGCAATGATTAAGGATAAGCCTAATAGCAAACCATCAAGATAAACAAACATAACAAAGCTATAAAAATAATTAAAGATAGCTATTATAACATTGCAACTTATGTGTTGTGGAGTATAAAATGCGTCGGTTATTCTGTCTCCATAAGTGAAGCGTACAAAATAAGAACAAATAGGAGGGGGCGTGGGCTCTTTGTTACTAAGAAAGCTAATTGTCACTGTAACTTTGACAGTGTTTGGCATGACAGGTCAGTTATTACAAGCTGAAAATGCACCAGCTCAAGAGAAATTACCACTTGTTGATGGATATTATCCTGCATATCCACCTACTGCTCCAGCCACAGGTGAGCAGCAGCAGTTAATTCAACGTGGGGAA
The DNA here is from genome assembly GCA_016191305.1 of Legionella longbeachae. Lineage (GTDB taxonomy): Bacteria > Pseudomonadota > Gammaproteobacteria > Legionellales > Legionellaceae > Legionella > Legionella longbeachae_A. The sequence goes on from JACPOX010000308.1 coordinate 2,948, forward strand.
TATTTGGCAAAGATGGGAGACTGTATTTCCTGCCATACTAATGTAAAGGCTCGAACACCTGCCTATGCAGGCGGGTTACCTATAGCAACCCCTTTTGGAACATTTTATAGCCCTAATATTACCCCAGACAAAGAAACCGGTATCGGTAACTGGACTGAGAAAGATTTCATCCGTGCTCTCAAAGAAGGACGTGATCCTAAAGGCAGAAACTATTTCCCCGTATTTCCTTATGTCTATTTCTCTAAAACTACAGATGATGATGCGCGCGCCTTATATGCTTATTTTATGAGCTTGCCACCAGTAAATTTACCCAATAAATCATTACCTTTCCCATTTAATGTTCCAGGTGCTCGTTTTACTCTTTGGGGTTGGAATTTATTATTTTTCTTTTCCGAAGGGCATGAATTTGAATATCAAAAGACACAGTCGGCGGAATGGAATCGTGGTAAATATATTGTTGATGGTTTAGGTCACTGCAGCATGTGCCATACTCCATTAAATCCATTTGGAGCACCAAAGAATAGATATTACTTAACGGGTGGTTTTATTGAGGGATATTGGGCTCCTAACATAACCAAGTACGGATTGGAATCGGCAACTCATGAACAAGTGACTGACGTATTCAAACATGATCGGCTAATTAATAACGCAGGCCCTGTTGTCGGTCCTATGGCAGAAGTAAATCATAATAGTCTGATGTATCTAACTGATGCGGACAGAATGGCTATCGCTACTTACCTCAAAACGGTAGTAAGTGAAGAGCCTTTAGGCTTACCGCCTTCCAATGAGAACCCTTCTCTTGAACGTGGAAAACAAGTTTATTACACCGCATGCGTCGTTTGCCATCAAGATGGTGTAATGACTGCACCCTTAATTGGAAATGCTCCTGGTTGGTACGAGCGACTTAAAACCAGTGGTTTAACTGGATTATATCGTCATGCAATTCATGGATTTAACTCAATGCCGGTGAAAGGAGCTTGTGTTACTTGTTCGGATAATGACATTATTTCCGCTGTTGATTATATATTGGATGAGTCATTGACTCGTTCAGAGTTGGTAAATCTGAAAACAGGTGGTGCGATTAAATTCCCTGCTAATGGAAAAACCGTTTACGATGAAAATTGCGCGGTTTGTCACAATGAAGGCAAGCAAGGTGCGCCTAAAATTGGTGATAAAGAAGCATGGAAACCCTTAATCGAAAAAAATATGGATGTTTTGATTGAAAATACTGTGTATGGGAAAAATCATCAGAAAAATGGCGGATGCAAGCAATGCACCACTAATGAGGTGATAGAGGCAATCAAATATATGGTGAGTCAGTCTAAAACTGAAGGTAATTATTCATTGTGGTAGATGCGCTATGACGGATGTGCAGTTACAAAATTAAATTGATGGCTGGATTTATCTAGCTTCTTGACAAGGCGAGGAATGGGGATGTTAAACAGGTTAACGATCTGTAGATTATTTACGATGCTTGGTGTCTGGGTTGCTAGCCAACCAATATTCGCGGCTGCGGATTTTTGGCAGCTAAACATGTATGAAGGGGTAACGCCGATTAGTAAAGACGTCTATTATCTGCATATGGTTTGCATGGTGGTATGCGCTATTATCGGTGTTGTGGTATTTGGTGTCATGATCTATTCCATGATTCATCATAGAAAATCTAAAGGATATAAAGCCGCTTCATTTCACGATAATCCTCGCTTAGAATTGGTATGGTCGATCATTCCTTTTTTGATCCTAATAGGGCTTGCCGTACCTGCTACTCGTGTTTTAATTCGTATGGATGATACAAGTAAGTCTGAGGTAACTGTAAAAATTGTTGGTTACCAATGGCGATGGCAATATGAATATCTTGATGAAGGAATTAGCTTTTTCAGCACTTTATCTACTCCTTTTGAGCAAATACACAACAAGACAAAAAAGAGTGAATGGTATCTTTTAGAAGTTGATAAACCATTAGTTTTACCAGTTAATAAAAAAATTCGCTTTCTTGTTACTTCAAATGATGTGGTTCACTCCTGGTGGGTTCCTGAACTAGGCATAAAACGCGATGCGATTCCGGGTTTTATGTATGAAGCTTGGGCTAAAATTGAAAAACCAGGAACTTACAGAGGACAATGTGCAGAGCTTTGTGGTGTTTACCATGGATTTATGCCTATTGTAGTTAAAGCAGTCAGTCAGGCGGATTTTGATACATGGGTTGCGTCGCAAACAAAAAAACAAGATAAGTATGCCCAAGATGAAGCAAATGTGGCTGCGCAGAAAACGATGATGCGAGATGAATTGCTAGCATTAGGGAAGGAACGATATGAACAATTTTGTTCCGCATGTCATCGACCAGATGGGATGGGTATTCCACCAATGTATCCAGCACTTAAAGGCAGTTCAGTTGCAACTGGGCACCCTATTTCTCGGCATTTAGATATTATTCTTAACGGTATTCCAGGTTCAGCGATGCAACCATACAAAGATCAACTTAGCGATGAAGAAATTGCTGCCATTGCGACCTATGAGCGCAATGCATGGGAAAACAATACTAATGATATTGTTCAACCTGCAGAGGTGGCTTCACAACGTAAGAATGCTAATCAACAACCAACCATGGTTAACAAAGTTCAAGCTGGAGGTCTGCAATGAGTAGTTATACATTGACGCATGATGAAAAACACGATGATCATGGTCCTGAACAAGGTAAAGGTATTTTAGGATTTATAAAACGCTGGTTATTTACTACAAACCATAAAGATATTGGTACCCTTTATTTGTGGTTGGCAATGATCAGTTTCTTTTTAGCTGGTGGTATGGCGTTGGTCATACGAGCAGAGCTATTTCAACCAGGTCATCGTTTTGTTGATCCAAATTTCTTTAATCAAATGACAACCCTTCATGGCTTAATTATGTTATTTGGTGTGGTCATGCCGGCATTTACAGGAATGGCAAATTGGCAAATTCCTATGATGATTGGTGCCCCAGATATGGCTCTGCCGCGATTGAATAATTGGAGCTTTTGGATTTTACCTTTTGCTTTCTCA
>JACPOX010000286.1 GCA_016191305.1 Legionella longbeachae
GGCTGTTTCCCAATCTTTTTTTAGCACAGCTTCAAAAAATGGGTAGAGTTGTCTAGCACATTGATGTACTTTACGCATGTGTTGTTCGATAGGTCTTATTGGTGAAGGACCAAACATATTAAATATGCTACCCATAATATTCGCATCTCTTAAGCAAATTTGGATGCAGTATACCAAACTTTTACAGGAACAAAACTACTTTATTTAAAGGTTTTTAGGCCTCGACCGCCGATCCGACCAGCCTACGTTCTGGGGCTTGTCTGCGGAGTCTAAAATCATGACCAGTACTGGGTCCCGCGAAAAAGTCACGGGACGTAGTGGCCGAAATGGCGGTCAAGGCCGGTTTTGATTGTACGCAATTTATAATTAATCGCTCTCAAAGTGAACATTCTGTTTATGGTATATAATTAAATGAGACAGATAAATAAAACGACTACTTGGGGAGGGCTCATGGCAATTATAAGCTCCTTAGCAAATAATTTACTGATTGCGATGCCATCTCTCAATGATCCTAATTTTGAAAAAACAGTCATTTATGTTTGTGAGCATCATGAACAAGGTTCTGTGGGTTTAATTATAAATCGTCCCATGCAATTTCCTATTTCTATTGTTTTTGAGCAATTGAATATTGAACCTGTGCATTTAGCGAAAAGTCATATGCCTCTAATGTTTGGTGGTCCAGTACAACCTGAAAGAGGATTTGTTATCCACAAACAATTTGGTGATTGGCGTTCTAGTTTGTTTCTACAAGAAGGGGTGACTGTAACTACTTCAAATGATATTATTCGTGCTATTGCTCAAGATACAGGACCTAAAGATGTTTTAGTGACTTTAGGTTATGCTGGATGGGTAGAACATCAATTAGAAAAAGAAATTCTGGAGAATACTTGGTTGGTTTGTCCTTATCAATCAGAAATTCTATATGAAGTACCCTTCGAAGAACGTTGGGAATACGCAGGATTAACTTTAGGGATTAAAATGAATCAACTTAGTTCGCATATTGGCCATGCCTAGTCCTGTTTATTTAGGTTTTGATTTTGGTTATAAACGCATTGGAGTAGCAGTAGGTCAGCAGCTTACTTGCAGTGCATCTCCCTTATCGACTCTTGGTGCTCGCGCAGGGGTTCCGAATTGGGATGAAGTAGCTAAAATAATCGTTGAGTGGGCACCTCAAGCACTAATCGTTGGTGTTCCTACTTGTATTGATGGTAGTGAGTTATATACAACCTCCGCTTCTCGTCGTTTTGCCAAACAATTACGCAAACGTTTTGCCATGCCTGTTTATTTGGTTGATGAACGGTTCTCAACAGTCGAGGCAAGAGGGCAATTGTTTGCACAAGGTGGTTATCGTAAAATCAAAAAATCCGAAGTAGATAGTATCGCGGCTTGTGTTATACTCGAACAATGGCTGCAACATCCAGAAGAAACTTCCTAAACTCCCAACTGAGTTTTTCTGAGAGAATAAATAAAAGGTTTTATGAATCATTTATTGGAAATTAGTCAATTATCACGACAACAAATTGAATCAATATTGCAACGTTCGTTTTATTTTAAACGATATAATACTTACCCTGCATATGCACAGCAAACAGTTGCCAATCTATTTTATGAAAACAGCACGCGAACTCGAGTGAGCTTTGAGTTGGCCGCGAAGCGTTTATCAATGTCAGTAATTAATTTGGATCTGCAAAATTCTTCCGAAACCAAAGGAGAAATCATTGAAGATACCATTCAAACTCTTGCTGCTATGGGGATACAAACTTTTGTAATTCGACATTGGCAAGAAGGGTTACAAGAGAACTTGGCGAATAAAATTGGGAATACAGTTCATATCATTAATGCAGGTGATGGAACACATGCACATCCCAGCCAGGCATTGCTTGATATGATGACAATTCTTGAGCACAAACCGCAATTAGATCAATTAAAAATAACTGTTTTAGGGAATATCAGACACTCACGTGTTGCCAATTCATTTCAAAGTATTTGTGCACAATTAGGTGTCGGGGAATTAGTTATGGTTGCTCCGGAACTTTGGCAGCCCCAGGTAGTGCATTATGGACGAGTAACCCAAAATCTTCGTGATGGATTAACGGATGCTGATGTGATTATTTGTCTGCGTGTACAACGAGAGCGCTTGTTGGAATCTGATCATTTGGATTTAGAGTCTTACAGACATGATTTTGCTTTGACAAAGAAATCTCTATCTTATGCTAAATCTGATGTTATGGTGTTGCATCCTGGCCCTATTAATCGTGGCCTAGAGATAGATAGTGAGGTAGCAGATGGGGCGAATTCTTTTATCTTGCGACAAGTTGCTAATGGTGTATTTGGGCGTATGGCAATTTTTGATGCCCTATTTGCTTCAAACTGAGGGCGATACAATCTCTAAGCGGGATAATGTAATATATGCTTAAAGGATAAAGCCTGTTGTAAATGATTCACGCAGACTGGTGTGCTTTCATTCATGTCAGCTATGGTGCGTGCGACTTTGAGTAAGCGATGATATCCACGAGCTGATAGTTTAAGTTGCATTATGGATTGGCTTAAAAAATTTTGTTCCTTAGAACCTAATGCGCAAATTTCTTCACAGGATCTAGGACTCAAATGGGCATTAACGCAATTCTGACGCTCTAATTGTAAGGTGCGTACTTTGATGACTTTCTCTCGGATCAAATCACTTTGTTTCTCAGTATTCCTATTAGGGGCAATTAATTCTTCTTGAGTTAATGCTTGAACAGTTATATGCATGTCAATCCGATCGAGTAAAGGTGCTGATAATTTGGCAAGATAACGCTTAATTCGATCAGGGCTACATAAACAATTAGCCTGAGGATTACCCCATTGACCACAGGGACAGGGATTCATTGCTGCAAGGAGCTGAAATTTTGCTGGAAATTCTGTTTGGATTGCAGCTCTTGAAATACATATAGATCCAGATTCCAAAGGTTGTCTCAATGTTTCTAACACTTGTCGATTAAATTCAGGTAGCTCATCTAGAAATAAGACTCCATGATGCGCTAGAGATATTTCTCCTGGTTTCGGTGGATTACCACCACCAACCAGAGAAACAGGTGAAGCAGTGTGATGAGGGGCTCGAAAAGGAGGCGAAAGCCACTCGTCAAAAACAGGTAGTTTACCATGTACAGAATTGATGGCGACACATTCAAGTGCCTGTGTTTCAGATAATTGGGGTAATATACTAGTAAATCGTTTTGCTAACATGGTCTTTCCACTACCTGGAGCACCACTAAGCAAAATGCTATGTCCACCGCTTGCTGCGATTTCCATTGCTTTTTTAGCATGAAATTGTCCTTTGATATCTGCCCAATCTAATGCATGTTGTGCTGAATAGGAGCTTGATCTGGCCGGTAGGGAATGTAACGAAGTGCCTTGACAAAGATAACTGCAGACTTCACGCAAATTGTTGGCACTATAAATATCAGGATACCCAGTTAAGGATGCTTCTTTGGCATTAGCGCTGGCGATAATGAGTAAGCTTTTGTCTTTATGTGCAGCCAATACTGCAGGAATAATTGCTGAAATACCCCTAAGCTCGCCACTAAGGGCGAGTTCACCGATAAATTCGTGGTTCATTAGTTGTTCTTTAGGGATTTGCTTTGACGCAGCAAGAATGCCTAGGGCTATAGGTAAATCAAAACCACTTCCTGTTTTAGGCAGATCGGCAGGGCCTAAATTAACTGTGATTTTACGGCATGGAAATTCAAATTGGCTATTGATAATCGCAGATCGCACCCGATCCTTGCTTTCTTTTACTGCTGTTTCAGCAAGACCTACTATTGTAAAACCGGGCAAACCGTTTGATAAATGGACTTCGACAGACACAGGTTGTGCTGATATACCTACTGTACTACGTGTTCTTGTAAATGCAAGATTCATTACTTATTCCTTTAGTGTTGGACTAATTGAGCGACAAAATTTCCTATTGTCGATCGAGGTAGAAATTTAATATCAATTATGGATAAGAAGCGCCTTAAAAGTTAAGGAAAAATTGCTTTAAAATGTTGGTTGGCCCCTGGGCCAACATGAACATCAGCCTAAAGTACAGCCCTTTGTTGGACCAGGGGCCCAACCTACAAAGTCCTGAGCTTAATGGCAGTGAGGAGTCGCATTAGCTAAAGCAATTACACTCAGTTTATTATTTGTTTGCTTTATTTATTTCACTCATTAAAGTATCAACTTGTTTTTGAAGTTGCTCTACTTTATCTCTGGTTCGAGCTAGAACTTTAGTTTGTACATCAAATTCTTCGCGAGTAATAAGATCCATATGAGAAAATGCAGATTGTAACACTTCTTTAAATTTTTGTTGGATGTCTTTTTCAATGTTTTGTAGACTGGTAGGGAGAGCGGAAAAAAGTTTTTTAGCTAAATCGTCAAATTGTTTGGGGTCGAACATAATCACTCCATGTTTGTTTTTACAGAGTCTAACAAAAGTATAATCACAGCGGAATATATTATGAAAATGATTACAGCAATTATTAAGCCTTTTAAACTCGATGATGTCCATGAGGCTTTAATGGAAATGGGTGTACCAGGAATAACAATTTCTGAAACACGGGGTTTTGGACGACAAAAAGGTCATACTGAATTATACCGAGGTGCTGAATATGTCGTCGATTTCTTACCCAAAATTAAAATTGAACTTGCTTTACCAGATGATATGGTGGAAGCCGCAATAGAAGCAATTTGCAAGTCTGCTTATACTGGTAAAATTGGTGATGGTAAGATTTTTGTTTATGAGCTGCAGCAAGTTGTGCGCGTACGTACGGGTGAAATGGATGCTGATGCTTTAACCTAGAACTCATTCCTTGATAACCGAGTATCGACACCTAAGAGTTTGTTACTTTTCGTCCGCTACGAATCGATTAAGTTTACTAAATGCACAACTTAATAAA
>JACPOX010000087.1 GCA_016191305.1 Legionella longbeachae
TGTCATTATCCGCGCCCCTCTAGGGGGGAAAGGGTGAGGATAATGAACTAATTGATTAAAACTATTGGAGAATATTATGACTCAAGTTAAATTTGAGGCGCATACAAAAAAAATGCAGTTTAAAAAAAAGAAAAAAGGTTTAAGTATAATAGAAAGTATTATTTCTGGAAGTGTGTCAGGTGCGTTTGAAGTGCTAGTTGATCATCCTTTGTAGACTATTAAAACGCGCCTTCAAAAAGGGGCTCAATTCACTTTAAACCCTCAGATATTGTATCGAGGCATATTACCCAATGCTACCAGCATGATCCCTATAACTGCAGTGCAAGTTGGTTTGGATCGTTTTTTCCAGGGGTGTTTTGATAATAAATATGAATTATCTACTACGCAAAAGCTGGCGAGTTCTTTCTCTGCAGGTGTGGGATCTGCTTTAATAAGTTGTCCGACTGAAATGGTTATGACACATCAAATAAAGGATTTTTATTCAGCAGGAGTACAATTGATGAGACAAGGTGGTTGGTCTTATCTTTATACTGGGATGCTGGCTACAATGCTGTGTGAGGGTATGTTTTCTACATTTTTTCTTGGGGTGACTCCAGTATTGAAAAATAGAATAAAAGAATATTACGCAAATGACTATTTTGCATCTTTGCTGGCAGGAATGACTGCGGGAGTTGGTGCAACATTGGCTTCTCAGGGATTTGATGTAGTAAAAACAACTCAGCAGTCGGCTGTAGCTAAAACACCAATGGGTTTTTTTAAAGCTGCACAAAAACTTTATTCCGAAAATGGAGTAAATGGATTTTTTAAAGGAACGATACCAAGAGGAAGTCGAGTGATCGCTGCTGTAACGATTATGGGATGGGTGAATGAGACCATGACAGAAATGTTCTCTACCAGTCAGGAAGAGAAAGAAACTGAATCCTTTTCAACAAAGAAAGGACTTAAATAATCTAAGTTAGACATAAAAGGTATGTCCAATGCCTTTTATGTCGTTACAGGATTAATTACTAGCTTATTTTAGGAAGCTAATCGCTGTTTAATTTTTTGAAATTGAGGTATATTCGCGCAGGGTTTATTCATTGGTACTATATATGCTACAGAGTATGACAGCTTTTGCACGAGTACAACAGCAAATTGAAGTAGGTCAATTTTGTTGGGAAATCAAATCAGTGAATCATCGATATTTGGATGTTTCCTTTCGATTGCCTGAATCTTTCCGTTTTATAGAGCCTCATTTGCGAGCTATGTTACGTGATAAGATAAGTCGAGGAAAACTGGAATGTCAGCTAAAATACCAGGATACAAGCACTAATAATCAGTCTATGCTTATAAATATGGGCATAGTAAATGCTTTAGTGGGCTTAGGTGAAAAATTGTCTGCATCACATCATTTGGCAAATGATCTCGGAATTGCTGAGGTGCTTTCATGGCCTGGCGTTGTACAAACAAGCACACTTGATGTGGATGTATTAGTAGAACATGTACTTTCTTTATTTAAAGAAGCGATAGAACAATTAAGCCACATGAGGGCAACAGAAGGTAGGGCATTAAAAACTCATGTTACTGGACGATTAAATGAACTGGCTCTGGAAGTAGAGCGGGCAAGATCTCTGGTATTAATGCAATCAGGACGGGTTAAGGACAAACTATTAACTCGATTGAAAGGCCTGCAACTCGAAGTGCAAGATGCGCGGATAGAACAGGAAATTGCTTTAATTTTAACACGTCTTGATGTCAGTGAGGAACTAGATAGATTGCAAATTCATCTTGATGAAGTGGGACGGACGTTAAATGATGATAAAATAGCAGGAAGACGTCTTGATTTTTTGATGCAAGAATTAAACAGAGAGGCGAATACGCTAAGTTCAAAATCTGACTCGGTGGAATTAACACAGACTGCAGTTGAAATGAAGGTATTAATTGAACAAATGCGTGAGCAAATTCAGAACATTGAGTGAGTATAAATTGTGGGTGATTATTTAGGTAATTTATTTATTGTTGCAGCACCTTCCGGAGGTGGCAAAACAAGTTTGGTAAAAAAATTGGTAGGAAGCCTCGCTGATATTGAAATATCGATTTCGCATACAACCCGCGCGATAAGACCAGGAGAGCAATATGGAGTAGATTACTTTTTTGTTGATGAAAAAGAATTTACACATATGATTGATAATTGTTCTTTTTTGGAGCATGCTCAGGTTTTTAATCACTTATATGGAACATCGATGGCGCAGATTACAAAGCGTTTAAGCGATGGCATTGATGTGGTTTTGGATATAGACTGGCAAGGGGCGGAGCAGATTAGGCGAGCTTTTCCAGGCGCGGTGAGTATTTTTATAGTGCCACCCTCGTTAGAAGTTTTAAAAGAACGCTTATTGAACAGACGACAAGATAATCATGAAGTGATTAGTGAACGCATGAAAAAGGCACAGGATGAATTAAGCCATTATTCTGAGTTCGATTACTTAATCGTTAATGATAATTTTGAAAAAGCAGCTTTTGAATTGGGAGCTATTGTGATTGCAAATCGCCTGCGTATCGAGAGACAGGTAAATAAACAATCAAAATTGCTTTCCTTCCTGATGTCATCGCAGTAAAATGTGAAATTTTGCTACCGGAGAATGAATTATGGCACGAGTTACAGTGGAAGATTGTTTAGAGCACGTTGCAAATCGATTCGAATTAGTCATGGTGGCTACGAAAAGAGCTCGACAAATTGCTGTTCGCGGAGATCAGCCAATGGTGGAATGGGAAAATGATAAACCTACTGTAGTAGCTCTGCGTGAAATTGCAGAGGGTTTGGTTACTGCAGATATTTTAGATAAAGAATAATAAATTTGCCAATTAGTTAAGGAAAGGTAAAACTTTAACATGTAGGCTGGGCTCCTAGCCCAACATGAACTCTGCCTAACGTAAAGCCTTTTTTGGGCCAGGGGCCCAACCTGCACACTAAGAGATCTTTTTGTGCAATGCAGTGAAGCAGGGATGCCCTATACTTATAATGAGAGGTATGGCCATGTTAGATACTCGGGAGTACTGCGTGAGCTACTTTAAGGAGCTCGATGAAGAGCTGAAATATTATCTTGAGCAGTCACAAATAGAAAAATGTTACCAAGCCTATTTGGTTGCTGAAAGGGCGCATCATGGACAAATGCGTCGTTCTGGTGAGCCCTATATTACTCATCCTGTCTCAGCCGCACTGATTCTTGCTCGCATGCGCCTAGATTATCAAACCATTATGGCTACTTTACTCCATGATGTCGTTGAAGATACCTCAATAAGCAAAGAAGAATTAACAAAACAATTCGGTGAAGAAATTACCGCTCTTGTTGATGGTGTGACTAAATTAACTAAAATCAAATTTGAATCAAGAGCAGAAGCCCAAGCAGAAAATTTTCGTAAGATGGTTTTGGCTATGGTGAAAGACATCCGTGTCATTATCGTAAAATTAGCAGATCGCTTACATAATATGCGCACTCTTGGAGCAATGCCTTATGCGAAACGCAGACGCATAGCTGTAGAGACTCTGGAAATCTATGCGCCTATTGCCAATCGTTTGGGTATGCATTCTATTTATGTAGGTCTTGAAAATCACGTGGTAATCGACGTGAATTAACCCAGACTATTGAGAGAGATTTGCAATTAGCTCTCGCTCAGCTGAATATTCCTTATGAACAAGTATTTGGCAGACAAAAGCATTTATATAGTATTTATCGTAAGATGCGTCAGAAAAAAGCCTCATTTACTGAAATTACTGATGTTTTTGCTTTTCGCGTGATTACTGAAGATATTGATTCCTGTTATCGTATCTTGGGAGCTCTGCATTGCACTTACAAGCCTGTCCCACAACGTTTTAAAGATTATATCGGTATTCCTAAAGCTAATGGATATCAATCTTTGCATACTACTTTGTTTGGACCTTTTGGGGTACCTCTTGAAGTGCAGATTCGTACACGAGATATGGATAAAGTTGCTGATAATGGAGTGGCAGCTCATTGGATTTATAAATCCTCTGGCCTAGAAGTTAATGAAGCGCAGTTGCGTGCAAGAGAATGGGTACAAAGTTTATTGGAAATGCAACGAAGCACTGGGAATTCGTTGGAATTTATTGAAAATGTAAAAATTGATTTATTTCCTGACGAAGTATATGTATTTACTCCCAAAGGTCATATCATGGAGTTGCCTAAAGGTGCTACCCCTGTTGATTTTGCCTATTCAGTGCACTCAGATGTGGGTAATAGTTGTGTTGCAGCGAAGGTAAACAGAAAGCTCGTTCCCTTGAGCATTCCTTTATCTAATGGTCAAACTGTAGAAATTATTACAGCCTCAGGAGCTCATCCCAATCCAACTTGGTTAAATTTCGTGGTTACTGGAAAAGCTCGATCTAATATCCGACACTTCCTGAAAAGTCAACAAAATAGCGAATCAATTAGTTTGGGGAAACGCTTACTTGAACAATCATTAAAAGAATTATCCAGTGATTATGCCAAAGTTCCCCCAGAATCACTGCATGCTCTGCTGAGTGATTTACATTATAAAACATTGGATGATATGTTATTTGCCATTGGTATAGGTAACCAAATGGCAATGGTTATTGCCAAGAGATTAGTTGTGACTCAAGATTCACATGAGCTTGATAAAAGTATTAAAGCCCACCCCTTAGCAATTAAAGGAACAGAAGGAATGGTGGTGCATTTTGGCGAATGTTGTCAACCAATCCCTGGTGATAATATTGTTGGAAAGTTCCAACAAGGGCGGGGCATTATTGTTCATAGTAGTGATTGTATTACTTTAAAACATTCGCGTACTGGTTTGGAACAATTTGTTGCTTTACGCTGGGATGATCAGGTCGAAGGAGAATATTGGGTTGATATTACCGTTGATGTAGTGAATGAACGTGGCGTCTTAGCGTCCTTGGCCACCGCTATTTCAGAATCAGGATCAAATATAGGTAATATCAATGTCGATCCACGAGATGGACGGCATAATGCTGTCACATTTTCAATTAGTGTTATAGACAGGACGCACTTGGCTCGTGTTATGCGCAGACTAAGAGCTAATAAGGTGGTGATGCGCCTTTATAGAAAAAAACAAGGGGATCTTTAATGCAAGCGATACATACGAAACTGGCTCCAGAAGCTATTGGAACCTATTCACAAGCCATTCAATGCGGTGAAACAGTTTATCTTTCAGGACAAATACCACTAGATCCTGTAAGCATGCAACTTTGTAGTGATGACATTAAACTGCAAATTACCCAAGTTCTGGAAAATTTATCAGCAGTTTGTGAAGCTGCTGGAGGCAGTTTGGCAAAAATAGTGAAATTGAATGTTTATCTGACTGATTTACGACATTTTTCTTTAATTAATGAAGCAATGAGTCGTTATTTTGCTGCACCTTATCCAGCTAGAGCTGCGATAGAGGTTTCTGCATTACCAAAAGATGCACAGGTTGAGATGGATGGCATTATGGTTTTATCTTCAAAATGATTTTTTTTGATTTATAGTTAGAGTTTATTTATGAGTATTATTTCTCTTCATGGTGTAAGCCTCAATATAGCAGGTAATCAGTTGTTAGATAAAGCTGATTGGCAGGTACAAGCGCAAGATCGTATTGCATTGGTAGGCCGAAATGGTGCTGGGAAGTCCACTCTTCTTAAGCTTCTTCAAGGCGATTTGACTCCTGATAGTGGACAAATAAATCAGCTTTCAGGACTGCGCATTGCTGGGTTGACTCAGGAAGTTCCGATTACCGGAGCAGAGTCTGTTTATCATTTTTTAGTAAAAAGTCTTGGCGAAGTAGGAGAGGTTTTATCTCGCTTTAACGAATTATCTCAGCAAGGTGATATAGATAAATTAGCTTTATGTCAACAACAAATGGATAATTTACATGCTTGGGATATATTGCCGCAAATAGATACTATGGCTAGTCGTCTAGGTATAGTTACTCAAGAACAGATGAATAACTTGTCTGGTGGAATGAAACGACGTGTTTTGTTAGCAGCGGCACTTATTGCTGCTCCAGATCTGTTACTTTTGGATGAACCAACAAACCATTTAGATATTGAAGCGATTGAATGGTTAGAATCGTATCTGAAGAATTTTAAGGGAGCCGTATTGCTGGTTACTCATGATAGAGAATTCTTAAGTCAAGTAACGAATCGTATCGTGGAAATTGATCGCGGAACTTTGCATCAACACGATTGTAATTACGAAACTTATCTGGATAGGCGAGAGACAATTCGGCTTAGCGAACAAAAGCAAAATGATTTATTTGATAAGAAATTGGCTGGAGAAGAGACTTGGATTCGTACTGGAATTAAAGCACGCAGAACACGTAATGAAGGCAGAGTGCGTGCATTAAAGGCATTAAGAGATGAATACAAGGAGCGTCGTAATCAACTAGGTAAAGTAAAATCTTTTTCATTGGATGTTAATCGTTCGGGTTCAGTGGTTATAGAAGCTAATCATGTGAATTATACTCTCGGAGATAAATCTATAGTACGTGATTTTTCCTTATTACTCACTCGTGGAGACAAACTTGGGATAATCGGTCCTAATGGATGTGGTAAAACGACTTTGATACGTTTACTATTAGGAGAGCTACAACCCGATGCGGGTCAAATTAAGCTAGGTACTTCCCTAAGTGTTGCGTATTTTGATCAATTGCGTCGACTGTTGCATGAAGATCAAAGCGTTATGTTTAATGTGGGAGATGGCGCTGATTATGTAACAATTAATGGCAAACAAAAACATGTTGCCAGTTATTTGCGAGAATTTTTATTTTCTCCAGAACGGTTTAATCAACCGGTTTCTGTTTTGTCAGGTGGAGAAAGAAACAGATTATTGTTAGCAAAATTATTTGCCAAACCAGTAAATTTGTTAGTGATGGATGAACCTACCAATGATTTGGATATTGAAACATTGGAACTTCTGGAAGGAATGTTAGCTGATTATCCTGGAACTTTAATTTTAATTAGTCATGACCGATTATTTATTAATCAGGTTGTTACCAGTGTCCTGGTTTATGAAAAAGAAGGGCAATTCAATGAATTTGTTGGTGGCTATGATGAATATAAAATGCACAGAAAGCAACAGCGTGAGGTAGAGGTGAAAAACACGGCAGCAGCTGTTGCTGTCAAATCCAACCCGACAACAAATAAATTAAGCTTTAATGAACAGCGAGAATTAGCTCAATTACCACAAAAAATTGAGCATTTGGAAAAGAAAATTGCTGAGCTACAATCACAAATGGCTGATCCAAAGTTTTATCAACAAGATGCACAGGTAATTTCGAAGATCAATCAGAGTTTAGCGGAAGATGAAGCTTCATTAATGCAGCTTTATACTCGTTGGGAAGTATTAGAAGATGTTGAGAAAAGGAACAAATAAATGTTAGTGACCCTAGCCTTGGTGGTTCTTTTAGGTTCTATTTTTGTTTTCTTTTCAGATGAATTTATAAAGACTTTTAAGAAATTGTTTGCAATAAAAGGAGCTAAATTATTTATACCTCTATTAGCAGCTTCCTGGTTTGTCTATACATTTGATTTTTGGTGTTTGTGGGCAATCTTTTATTTACGTGAAATACTGCGTGCTGTGTTTGTATTTGTGGTGAGTATTATACCTGTTCAGCCAGGGGCGACATCAATAGTATTGGTGATTTTGTTAACAGTTCTTTCTGTTGCTCCAGTATGGATAATGGATGCCCTGTCGCGAAGGAAAACCTATAAGGGTTATAAGTATCCTTATATAACTAGTGGAGTCATTTGGATTGTTTGTGTTGTTCTATTAATTGTCATATAAATTACTCTTGCAACGCTAAAATGGTATTTTCGGTTGTTCAATGGGTTTTTGTAAAATATTCTCATATTCATCAAATGTATCAGAGTATTTATTAATTTCTGAATTCAAGGAACCGAATTGAAATCTTGGAGAATATTTTTCTTTATTTAAAACTTCATTTATTATAGAGGTAATCAGAGTCAACTGAGCTTCATGTACATAGTTTTGAAGCATAAGAATGGAATTACTAATTTCTGGTGTATACTCTTTTTTTAAATATTGTATTAACTTTGTATACAATTCATTAGATAGTGATTTTGGATTAGACTGATTCTTAAGCTCAAAAACAAACATTGTTAAGCCATGAAATAGACGATCGGGCATGACCTCATTTGGAATATTTTTAAGTAAATTGATTTTTGTTGAAAAACTTTCTTTTTCTTCTTCAGTAAATTGCTCAGATAACTTATCAATGTTTTTATCCATTAACAAAAGATAATTTATTATTTTACTATTGATTTGACTAAGACGTTCAGAAGGGTTATCTAATTGTGGTTTAGCCAGCCCCACTCTTTTGAATTTGTTAATCTGTTCGGGATTATTATAATATAGTTTAAGTAAATCATCATTGCTAAATGGGCCAAATTTATTATTTACTTTATCAACGAGTGTGTTTTCTGAATCATATTTACACTCCTTATCTTTCCATTTATCAAAAGCCTGTTCAATGATCTTTCCATTACCTGTTTGCTTGGAGTTTATATTGAACTCCGGTAGGTTAAATACAAAAGGGATAATATCCTTAAATTGCTCATTATTTAATGAAAGTAAATTATCATAATAATTGGAATTATAAGATATAAGTTCCTTTCTCAAGGAAGAAAGTTGTATTGGTGTATTGTTAGCGTTTGATAATTGATAATACTGCAAGAAGAGATTAAATGGCATTCTAATATTATTGTCTAGCGTTAACTGACATAAATTAAGTATTGTTTTTTCATCAAGAGAATCATTACTTAAATACCTCTGCAAGACGTCCGAATCTTGTACTATTGCTAATGCTACTTTTGGATTTTCATTCATATAACTTATGACCATTTCGATTGGTAAGTTGAAAATTTTAATCAACTCATTAAGCAATTTTGAGGAATCGTTATATCTCATAGTATTTAAAAGAAGATGGTATAAGTTATCAATAAATGTAAAAACAGTGGTCTTATCTTTTTTTAGGAGCTCAGTTAGAATTATTTTTTGCACATCACTAAAAAAATCAGTAAAAAATAATGGTATTGGTAGGTTTTGTTTTGTGTATTTATTTTCCATCTTGATCTCAGAGAGTAAAATAGGAAATTTATCCAGTAAGTTATCTTCGTTGAGGTTTTTAGTTAATGTATTGACAATAAATTCTGTTCCAAGAACTTTAAGTAAATTGGAACTATTTTTATTAAACTGGATAAAAAGATCGAAAAGAACGTTAGAGTCTTTTTCAATCATTTCCTTTAAAAGTTTTTCATGCTTTTGTAACATATTAATTTGATTAAGTTCATTTAAATGTTTAAAGCCGAAATCAATTTTTCCTCCTGAGCTAATCTCATTGTGCGATTTGACAATACACATTGATTTTTTAAAGAAAAATTCATTGGATAATAAGTTAAAAAGTCCTTCCTGAAGTTTAGAATTATTTTGCATATATCCAACCAAGATTTATGTTTTTGTGGATTTCATATTCATGAAATTCATTTAAAAGTTCTTCAAATTCTTTATCTGGCTGTAATGGAAAATACAAGTCTTTTGACTGTTCACTTAAGTTTTTTGAAAATTGAGGCTTATAATTGAAAAAATTCTCAGGTCTATTTTTTATCTCAGCATGCTGATAATATCTTTTGGTATGTCCTGCACCGATATAGCTTTTATTTAATAAGTTAATATCTTCGCTATGGTGAACTATATAATTTTTAGATGATTTAGATTTATTATTATCCCAATATAGGATGTCGTCCATCCATGTATCTGGTTGTATGGCATTTCCCCATGTTCCAGGTTTATAGATGGAATATCGATTAATATCTCCTTTTTGACACGCAATATATTCAATTTGCTCCTGTATATTCGTTAGAAAATTAAAATTATTGGTATTCACCGCATGTATGCTGGCTGTTTTTGAAATAATCTTTTGTATTTTTGATAGATAACAAAAAGGATCTTGCATTATATCTTGAATATTTGGTTTACGCGAAGTTAAATCTAGAGCATCCCAAGAGGAATGATGTCGTTTTTTTCAAGCCCTTCACGATCAAGTATACGGTATTGTAATCCCTCGGTTATACATTTAATTTCTATAACACCTGGATTTAATTTTTTATCAGATAAGTATTCCAGTTCATACAACGATAGCCTTTCTTTTTCAATGAACTTGGGTTCAGTCATGTTTTTGGCGAAATAATATAAACCTTTTTTATTTGGCTCAATATATAAATGATGGGAGCCAATTAAAATTTGTTTTTCTTGAATATCTTTTTTAAGCTCAGGAGCTAATTTTAACATTCGGTATTGCTCACGATTCATAAGGACATAGGCATGATCACCATCATTCATACCGCGTGGTGTAATTGCCGCTCTTTCGATGATAACTTTGTTAATCCCAATATCAGGATATTTCTCCGGTTCATTATTTAAATTGTTTTCATATCCACCCAAAAGAACTTCTACTATAGCGGAATTTTCACGACAATTACCGATACTTGATAAGATAGAATTTTTTGCGGTGTTTTCAACACGTTCACTTTTAAGAAAAGGTCTTCCAATGCTGTGATATTTATTTTTTTTAACGTCTTGATAAACACTATCGGGAAACACATTTTTATTCTTAGTATTTTCGTCTTCTGGGTCGATAAAAATTGGGGAACTAGATGTTTTCGGGAATTGTATTTTTTCTAAATCTTGATAAAGAATTTGATTATCATTACGTTTTTTTTCTAGAATAAGATCATGCAATTCCCAATTTCCATTATTACATCCATAAATTTTATAATCTTTACCGTGTTTAATGATAATTGGCGGAGAAAAATAGCTATATTCATCAGCTATTTTACTTAAATATTCTTCTGATATAATTTCTTTTTCATTAAATGATAATAAAATGACTGGATTATTTGTTTTTAATTTATGAAAAGCCTTGTCATCGATATCAGGAAGGTGGGTTACTATATCTAAAATTTGAAGCATGGAGGGGTTATCAATTCCAAAATATTTCCCTTTTACTCTCATAGCTAAAAAATTAGGATCTTCATTATTCTCTAAAATAAACAATTTTAAATTATTTATTCTTTCCTTATCCTCAAGTCCAAGCTTTCTTGATCTGGATAGGAACATCAATAGTTTTCTATGCGATGGCCAGTTTTTAAGGTCAGGTTTATTTGCAGCAACTGGAATTAATTCTTTAGTTTTATCGTAAACAGTCTCAGCTATCTTTGTTAATACACTATTAAATTCTTTAGATAACATTGAAGCAATTGTATTTGCCGATTTAGAATTACACTCTTTAAGAATTTCAAGAAAATACTCGAACTCACCCGATTCTATGTAATATTTTATTGCTTTAATAAGTATTGGATTTTCAATACAAACCTCATGAATATCAATAGATGGAGGCGTTGTTACAGAAATGTTTATAGAATTAATTTCTATCTTCTTGATTTCGGTAATAACAATTTTACATTTACCTATTTGCTGAGTTGATAATTCCATCAATGCTCCCATTCTATTGTGCATCACATTGCCATATAGTGGTATTTTTGATCGACTATCTTCAATTATAGATAAAGTTTGCTGTTTTGTTAAATTTGAGCAAAAAAGGCTTATATCATGATGCTTTACTCATTTAGAAATTGCTCAAGCCTATAATGCTGTTAGTGACAGCATTAGGATGATGAACGATTTCATTTCGTGTATAATGGCGACAATTTATTTTCAGGTTGCCTCATGAATACGCAGGACTTTTACTTTGATTTGCCCCCAGAACTTATTGCTCAATATCCTTTGGCTCATCGTAGTGATTCCCGACTGTTAACTTATGATCGTCAGAATGGTGAGTACGGCCATTATCAATTCAGAGAAATTGCTGATTTTTTAAAGCCTGGTGATTTGTTGGTTATGAATGATTCCAAAGTGATTCCAGCTCGATTATTTGGTCATAAAACCACCGGTGGAAAGGTTGAATTATTAATAGAACG
>JACPOX010000287.1:0-1169 GCA_016191305.1 Legionella longbeachae
ACTCTTATAAATGTTTTTTAAATCATATAAAGCAACGAAAATCCTATAATCCAAAATTGTGTGATTTTGATTTTCAGGCTAAGGAACAACAATGGCAAGATGATTTATTTTTACGTATGCAAAAAAAATATGTTCAATTAATCATTATTGATCCAAAAAAAGTACAATGTCCTAAAGGCCGATGCAAAGCGGAAATTAATGGTGTGCCCGTATTTCGAGATTCTGGACATATTACAGATTATGCATCTTATCAGTTGGCATCTAGTTATTTGAAACAATATAAAAATCCTTTTCTAGGATAATGTTAAGGAGTTGTTATGATTACATACAAGGTAACCTTATCAGGAGCGAAAGAAAGTGGTAAATCTGCACTGTTGGAAAGATTGCTATGGAATACTTTTTCAGACGATTATAGGCCAACGGATAAAGCTTTATTTCGCACCAAAAAAATTGATGAAGATAGAGTTTTGCATTTTTTTGATGTTTCGGGAAAAAAAATTTTCTTTGATATGGCAGGTTGGTTTTGCAAAGGTTCTCACTGTGTACTTTATTGCATTAATCTTTCTGAACCTTTGAATAAGGAGGCAGTTGCAAAGCATTTTTATCAATTTAAACAAAATTGTCCTAATGCTTTCATTATCCTCGTAGGAACAAAAAATGATATTGAAAATCAAAAAGTTACTGAAGAGCAATTAAAAAAGATAAAAAATAAATACTCGGAACTTTTTTCTCGTATAGAGATTCATGTGAGTTCTGCAAAAAACGATAGGAACATTGCCGAGCTAACAATGATGCTAGAAATCGAGGCACAAAAACTAGTTCTTCCTCCATTAACTAATATAAAAAAAATAACATCAAAACAAAGCCCAACATTTTTTAAGCAAGAAGATACTCTTTTTGATAAAAAAATGCAGCTACAATCGGCTCATGAACCTAATTATCAAAAAATAACTGAACTTGTAAATGAATACCATAATGAACTTACTTTATTTGACTTATATGGAGATTCATTGGAAGAGAAATTGCAAACTTTCAAAGATATTTTAATTTTTAATGCAGGAAAAATTAGTGACGAACGATGGGATTTATTTCAATTTAAGTTTACATTTACTTTAAACAATTATAGTTGTTCTGATAAAATAACGGACATTGTGGAGAAAATGAAACAG
>JACPOX010000287.1:1211-2375 GCA_016191305.1 Legionella longbeachae
ACAGGATTTTGAGAAACAATTTTCTGAATATAACGAGAGAGGTAGTCAAGCAAATAATTTGAACCCTCTTTTTAAATGATAGATCCCGTGAGATGTAAAAATCTTGGAGGAAGAAGGTGCTATGAGTTTTATAAAAAAAGGAACATACCGTCATTATAAAGGTAATTTGTATGAAGTGATTGATATTGCCAAGCATTCAGAAACCTTGGAAGATGTGGTGGTTTATAGAGCACTTTATGGTGATTTTGGACTATGGGTTCGACCTCTTAAAATGTTTCTTGAAGACGTCCAAATAGAGGGTAAGATCCATAAAAGATTTGAGTTAATAGAAAAAATCTCAAGTATTTAATGATGTTAGTATATTAGAACATCCATAAGTCTATTTATTTCCCTGTTCAATTTTACTAATCATAACGAAGGCAACGCGTCGATCATCCATTTCTATGACCTCAAAACGAAAATCCGCAAATTCCAGTGAATCACCAACCCCGGGAATTCTATTAAATTGGGTTAATAAAAATCCAGCTAGAGAAACATATTCATTATTATCGATTGGAAAATCGATACCTAATGTTTGCTCAAGATAATAAAGATCGACAACACCGTCTACCTTCCAGCTCTTTGCATCTAATTGCTGTATAGTCAATTGCTCATCTTCATCAGGAAATTCCCCTGCAATTGCCTCCAACACATCAATAGGTGTTACAAGCCCTTTCACTTCACCGTATTCATCCACTACCACCAATAATTGTCCATAGGAACGTTTTAATATGTCCATTGCTTTTATGACACCCCAGTTTTCGTGTAAAACAATGGGCTTTTTTAAACTAGCTTTTTCATCAATGTTACCCTTTGAAATGGCATCAGCTATTAAATCCTTTGCTCGCGCAATACCAATAAGATTATCGATGTTGTCACGGCATACTAATAGAAAACTATGTGGTGTTTCTAATAATTGTTGATGAATCACATCAATCTTATCGTTTAAATTAATCCAGGAAATATCTGAACGTAATGTCATGATGGATTTAATTGTTCGCTCTGCTAACATCAGCGCCCCACGCACCATATTGCGCTCTTCTTCAACAAAAACAGGTTCTTGTTCTAAATTGGACGTGGTTTTTATTTCATCTCTAATTTCAATTGCTGGCTTTCCAAGTAAAT
>JACPOX010000317.1 GCA_016191305.1 Legionella longbeachae
CTCTCTCTCTCTCTCTCTCTATTTAATTGTTCAATTGTTATAAACTCATTCGCGGTATGTGCTTGTTCGATAGATCCAGGACCACAAATAACTGTAGGAATTTGAGCAGCTTGAAATGTTTCTGCCTCAGTAGTATAAGAAACTTTGAGGGATTCTTTAATTCCAGTAACTAATCGCACAATTCTCGTAATTGACGAATCCTCCATTGCATTAAATCCAGGTGAGTCTGAGGTTTCATCAAAATAAATAGCCACCTCTGAATACGTTTCTCTCATTTCCAGTAATAAATCATTATTAATATAATTTTCTATTTGGCTGCGAAAATTCTCTAGCGGAAATTGTTTCGTATAACGAATTTCTAAAATAAACTCGCAAGCCCCTGGAATAACATTGGTAGCAGTACCGCCGCTTATTACATTAGTCGTAATAGTAGTAAAAGGAAAATCGAAATCATGATCAAATGGACCATTTTTTTCCACATATTTAGCAAGCGTATGTATATAAGAGATTAAACGACTTGCATATACAATCGCATTACATCCCTCAGAAGCAAGAGAAGAGTGCACGG
This sequence comes from Legionella longbeachae, assembly GCA_016191305.1. Classification (GTDB taxonomy): domain Bacteria; phylum Pseudomonadota; class Gammaproteobacteria; order Legionellales; family Legionellaceae; genus Legionella; species Legionella longbeachae_A. The sequence continues at coordinate 569 of JACPOX010000317.1, forward strand.
CTTTTCCTTGTACTTGACAATGATAAAGTCTTCTCCCTTTCTCTCCCACAATTGGTCGCATATTAGATGGTTCCCCAACAATACACCCTTCAGGATGAATATCTTTTTTTTGAAAATAATCTACTAAATAATCTACACCTATACACCCAATTTCTTCATCACAAGTAAAGGAGAAATGAATAGGCTTTATTAGTTTTAATTTTTGAAAATCAGGAACTAAGGAGAGTAATACGGCTACAAAGCCTTTCATATCACAGGCACCGCGTCCGTATATTTTTCCATCAATTTCAGTAGCAACAAAAGGATCTGTCTTCCAAATTTGACCAGCCACAGGAACTACATCAGTATGACCTGTCAATAAAATCCCTCCTTCAGTACTTCCATTCCATGCAGGTATGGTGGCAAACAAATTAGCTTTCGAATTTATCCGTCCGGGGATGATTTTTGACTTAATATTATGTAATTTAAACCAATTCTCAATTGCTTTAATCAAATGCATATTCGAATTGCTCGAAACGGTATCAAATGCTATAAGTTTCTCAAGCCACTGTAAGGTGTTCATTTTGATCACCATTTTCACCTATGTAGAGTAATTTTTTATTTCTTTTTCCCACCACCATCTTGTTTATTTACTGTACGCCAAGCGCGCTCTTCAGCTTCTTTTTTTGAAACACCTTTTTTCTCATAAGAATCTTCAATATGCTTTGCTTGACGTTTTTGTTTCTCTGTATAACTTGTTTTATCACCTTTACTCATAGCAATCTCCTTTTTAAACTGAAGAACAATTCAAACTTGAGGCTTTAAAATAATAAAACAGTATTTTCTTTATATTATAGTTGGTAATTTACTCCTTCCCTAACTCATTATTTTTTATAAAAATTAAAAATACATCTTCACTCAGTCAGAAATTATATTGGTTTTTTTTAATATTGTGGACTATAGTTTATAGGTCTAACCGACAAGGAGATTAAAATGAATCAGGACATATTTGAAGGAAATTGGGAAGAATTAAAAGGTAAAATGAAAAAAACTTGGGGTAAATTAACTGATGATGATTTAAAAGTCATTGAAGGAACGCACCAAGAAATTTATGGAAAACTTCAAAAACATTATGGTTATTCCAAAGATCAAGCCGAAAAAGCCGTCAAAGATTTCCAAGATCAAAACCATAATTAATCATTAACCATTAATATTAAAAAGGAATTATCATGAAAAAATTAATTATAGGATTTTTTATTTTAGGTTCTTCTGTAAGCTTTGCTGCATCACAAACTGACCTAGATTCTAAATGGATTTGCACCACTAATGCCAGTAGTAGTGATGTGGCAGCAGATAAAGCAGCTGATGATAAAATGGCAAATACCCAAGGTTCCGCAACCCAATCATTTGCTTTTGCAGCTGAAAATTGCCGCGATTGCACAAAAATTACTTGTGAAGCAAAAGAATAAATCTATAGTTTAAAGAAGGAGAGACAACTCTCCTTCTTTATTTAAGGACTTTATTTAAGGACCACCGCGTACAAGCAACACAATAATTAAAATAAGAAGAATTAAACCTATCCCACCACTAGGATAATAACCCCATCCGCTGCTGTACGGCCAAGTAGGTAGTACTCCTAATAAAAGTACAATTAAAACAATTAATAGGATTAAGTTCATGATAATTCCTTATTAAAGTTACCCTTTAAATATAGTTTATAAATGAATAAATAACTTTATTTTGATAATAAATTGTATTTTACTTTTTTTTTATTAGCTACTAGCATTAATGTGTAACAAGATGTGCTTAATTTAAACCAAGACAAGGAGAGTTAAAATGGAACATAGAGGAGTTGTGAAGTCTGGTGAAGTGATATCCGTAAAGGTAAAGAATCGAGAAAATGAAAATTTAGGAGAAATTGCAGAATTAGTTATCGACAAACAATCAGGAAAAGTCAGTTATCTCGTATTAGATTTTGGTGGTTTTTTAGGATTTGGAAATAAATTCTTTGCTGTGCCATGGAGTTTCTTTTCATACAATAATGAAGAGGATTGTTTTATTTTAAACATCGATAAACAACGCTTAAAAGATGCTCCTGGATTTGACAAAGATCATTGGCCCAATTTTTCTAAACCAGAAATTACTACTTCAATAACAGGATTTTATTCAGGAGTTTAAGGTATGAAAGACTTATTGGGAGTGTTATTTGTTTGCTTTATTTTAATTTCCTCTACTGCATTTGCAACTGATAAAACAATCATGAAATCAAATTGGACTTGTTCTACCAATGCGAGCTCAAGTGACAAAAGCTCTGATAAAGCAGTTGATAAAAAAATGTCCGACCATGCTGCCTCTGCTAAGAAATCTTTTGAATTCGCGACAAAGCATTGTCGCGATTGTACAAAAATTACTTGTGAAGCGAAATAAAAAGTTGAGTGCCTATATCCAGAATATAGGCACTCAACTTTCTCCTTCATAATACTCTTACCGAATAATTTTCTGTCTTTTTCAAAAAATTTTATATATATAAACTATAATTAATACAAGATATTTTATAATATTTAAAGCTTATATTTTTTGGTTACATAATTTCATAAAGGAGAAAATTATGGGTTATATTCTTGGATGGCTATTGGGTATTCCAGTAAGTATTTTAATACTAATTTGGTTAATCTCTCACATTTAATTGAATAAGGACATTACTATGAATACGGACAATATAATAATAACTGAATGCTGTAAAACTAAAGTGATACGTGTGTGTTGGACAGCTATTTTAGCAGGTTCATTTGTAGGTGTTGGGCTTGGATTTTTACTCAACCTTTTTGGAATGGCTATCGGCCTAAGTGCCTACAGCTCCACTCCAAATGGTGCTACTGCCATTGCTTTAGGTGGTGTTATAGGTTTATTAATCGGGGCAATTGCAGCCATGGGAACAGCTGGATTTGTATCTGGATACCTAGGTAGATTCCATCACTGCTATTGTCATGGTGGAGTGCTTTACGGTTTTATAACCTGGAGTCTCGCATTAATATTAAGCGTTCTCTTAGTTATTCCTATGACTAATTATGTTTCCTTTTATGAAGCTAACATAAATCCATCTTTCACACCTATTGAGATTAATAACTCGGTAACAGGTGATAATATAGTAGCAGGGAAGCAAAAAGTGGATAAAACCCCTGCCGTGTCCGTTGAGGCAAAACATCTAGCTTGGAGTGGCTGGGTTCTTTTCATTCTCTTTTTTGTCGGTGCACTCTCCAGCTGTATTGGTGCGTGTTATGGGATGCGATGTAAAAAAGAAGAGATAGGTATTAGTACCTCACCTCAAGAACATTTGTAATATAGGACTTTTTGAATAAACTAACCATTTCAAAATATGAAATGGTTAGTTTATTCGTTTGTATTCCCAAATTACACTCCTCATTTTAATCAGGAATATCTCTTGAGAAAAAAGAAACAAAGTTTTTTTAAAAAAATAGGTCCTGGAATTATTACTGGAGTGAGTGATGATGATCCCTCCGGGATTGCAACATACACTCAAGCGGGAGCACAATTTGGTCTGACAACATTATGGGCCGCAATAATTACATTTCCTCTCATGCTGGCCATTCAAGAAATGTGCGGACGTATTGGACTTGTGACCTCAGAGGGCCTCACCAATATTTTACTAAAACATTATTCGAAAATCTTACTCTATTTTATCATTTTTCTAACTGTACCCGCCATTATTTTTAATATCGCCGCAGACATAGCAGCCATGGGAGCAGTGGCAAACCTAATGTTCCCCAAAATTCCCACAAATTTATACTCCATCCTATTTACTATCTTATTAATTATATTGCTTACTTTTTTCTCATACAAAAAAATTGTAAGTGTATTGAAATATCTTTGTCTTTCTATTTTATTGTATATTGCCATTCCTTTCTTCAGCTCGGTTGATTGGAAAGATACTTTAAAAAATACTTTTATTCCTACAATTCATTTTAACAAAGAATTTTTTAGTGTCTTAATTGCCATATTAGGCACCACCATTTCTCCTTATTTA
>JACPOX010000033.1 GCA_016191305.1 Legionella longbeachae
AGGTTGTGGATAAGTTTGGTTTCAATTCAATCAAAACGTACTAACGTCATCCTGAACGTAGTGAAGGATCTCCTGAATCTGGCTCAGTTCTAAGCAGTTTGAGATCCTTCGCTACGCTCAGGATGACGTACCTGTGGAGTTACGGGTATTGCAATAAAATAAGCTGTAAATGTACAGTAAACTGAATCTTAGGTGCAGTATTATGAAAGAAAAATTTGATTTAAATAATTCATTTCGGTAGTGTTTAAACAACTGTGTCACCTCTTTTATATAATCTAAATCCATACAAACTTGGATTTCTTTTAAGAGAAAATGAAGAACTCTCAAATTTTTTCCTGGGACTCCGCATTATTTACAAGCGATGATAGTGGTGGAAATCAATAACTTATCTTTCTTATAGTTATAGACCTAATGTAATCGATGCACAAGAAAAGATGAGTTTGTTTTTATTTGTTTCGATTGAGACGGATAAAACTTATAGGTATTTAATTTGGCCTGTTTACCTGTTGAATAGAGAGATTCTTTCACGAAAAATCAGGCTTTCAGTACATTTTTACATTGATTAATAAACTCATTGAACTGGGTATCTTTAATAAAATAACCATCAATGTGAAAATTTTGTGTAGCAATTTTGTCTTTATTATTATTCGAGGTGGTCAGGACAAACACTTTAACGCTATTAAATTTTGAGTAAGTGCGAAAAATTTTCAAAAATTCTAAACCATTCATTCTAGGCATCATTAAATCTAAAACAATAATGGTAGGTATTATTACAGTGGCAGTATTGGTGCCATTTAATAAATTCAAGGCTTCAACTCCATCTTTTACCATGCGAAGAGTTAGTGGTAAATTCAATTTTTCAAGCTCTCTTTCCACATGAATGCAATCAATTTCATCGTCATCAACAATTAACATATAATGGACTTTATTTTTCTTTTTCATCAAAGCCCCTCCTATCCGTTTCTTGGCCAGGTAAAACGAAAAACGCTTCCTTGGTTTTTATCCGAATCGACATGAATATCGCCTCCTTGAGTCTCAACAATTTTTTTTGCAATACTAAGTCCTACTCCACAACTTTCTAAAACATCACGGGATTGTAGGGTTTGAAAAAGTTGAAAAATTCGATGTTGGTAAGTTGGTTCTATTCCCGGTCCATCATCAGCAACATAAAATTCATAATAATGATTTCGTTCAAGAACACCTACTTGAATATGTCCCTTTCCTTGATGGTGATGTTTTATACTATTATCAATCAGTTCATAAAGTACTGCTTGAAGTGGTATTTTTTCTGCATTAATAGGAAAACTACACTGTTCACAACGAATATTAAACTCATCTGCTATTTCTATATCCCGAGTCACGGCATGAACTAAATCAGGAAAATTAATTTTTTCAACTTTTGAGTGTATTTGTCCAGACTGAGCATATTTTAAGAGCCCATCGAGTAAACTCGACATCCGATAAGAGCGTTTTCGTAAAAATGATAAATATTTTCTTGATTGAGAGGTCAAATGGTTTTCTATATCCTCTTCAATCCACGAAACAAGATGTTTTATTGCCGGTAATGGTGATTTTAAATCATGAGAAGCTAAATAAACAAAACGCTCCAATTCATCTTCTGCGTTCTTAACTAAAATTAAATTCGCAATTCGTGCTTTAAATTCATCAATAGAAAACGGTTTAATCATGTAATCTTGCGCACCTTCTAAGAGCATACGCACACAAAGCTCATCGTCAGCTTTAGCAGTGACAATCATAATAGGAGTTGACAGCAATGGAGCATGCTGTTTTATTGCATGAACCATTTCTATGCCATTCATATTGGGCATCATGATATCACTGATAATTACATGAGGGAGTAATTCAATTGCTTTATCTAAACCTTCTTGGCCATCTCGTGCACTGGCTATAGAATACTCTTTACTTAGAATGTCACATAAAAACTCATTCATAGCCTGATTATCTTCTACTACTAAAATAAGTGGTCGATTGGCATTTTTCACCCCGTTTTTCATTGTTTTAAAGTTTTGTTGACTTACAATATGCGGAACTTCGATAGTTCTTGGTGGTAGTTGTTCACTACGCACCAACTGATCCGCTGGAGCTTTTAATGGAATTCGTATAACAAAACATGCACCACCTAAGCTTGATTTTTGTACACTAATCTTGCCGTTATGTAATTGAACAAAATCTTTGGCAATAGCTAAGCCTAAACCCGTTCCTGCCGAATGACGCATGGTTTCTTCCATTTGAAAGAAACGTTCAAAAATGACTTCTCTGAATTTTGGAGGTATCCCAGGACCATTATCTGCAATTAGAAATGTTGCATGGTTATTTTTTTTAGATAATTTAAGATGAATTATTCCATTATGAGGATTAAATTTTATCGAATTAGTGAGTAAATTTAGAATAACTCGCTCAATTTTTTCATTATCAATTTCAATTAATAATTTTTTAGGAAAATCACAAGAAATATGTAATCCTTTTGCCTCTATGTCTGTTTCAAATAAAGAAAGGATTTTTTTAATTAAGTGTACAAAATCAACCGCATAGTATTTAATTTTTAATTTTCTCGCATCAAATTTTGCTATATCTAGTAAATCATTTACATGACTTAATAATAAAAGAGCACTCTCCTTAATTAATTGTATTTTTTTTATTTGTAGGCTTACTAAAGATTTATCTTTTAACAAAGTATCCACTGAGCCTAAAATTAGCATCAGAGGAGTGCGTAATTCGTGACTTATATTTGAAAAAAATTGCGTTTTCATTTGATCAATTGATGCTAAATGACTATTAGCATCTTGTAACTGTTTATTTACTTTTTGAATTTCTTGGGCTCGTTGATAAATTTCAAGCTCCATTTCTCCAGTTCGAGTACGAAGTTCTTTCATTATTTTTAGCTGTTCAGAACGAGATTTCTTTAACTTGATAAATGCGGTGACGTCTTCAACGCGGTGGATGATATATTTAATTTTTTTATGATTATCTAAGACGGGTGAATTTACTGGACTCCAATATCGCTCCTCATATCCTCCCCCTTTTTCTTTTGGACGACGAATATCATATTTTTGAATCGCCATAGTATCGTGAGTTTTATTTTTTAAAACCCTATTTAATGATTCGCGCAAATTACTGACCCCAGTGGCGTGAGGATCTTCTGGATTATCTGGAAAAACTTCAAATATATTTTTCCCGATAATTTGCTCTCTTGTCACCATGGTGGATTGAAGATAGCAATCACTGACTCCGATTATTGTAAAATTTTTATCTAAAATAAGAAAAAGCTCAGGAGCGGATTCGAAAATGGCTTTAAAATCGATTTCTTCGTTTGTAATGCTCATTGGTTTCGCCTCACAATCCATGCTAACTTTTCTCCAAGATTTCAAAAAAATGGTGAATAGATACAATTCATGTATTATAAGTATAAAATATATACAATATATTTAAAAGGTAAATGTTCGCGGTGTATGTAAATTTCGTCTTTTCGAGCCTTGGCGAAGCAATTGATCCAGTTAGAAATCTGTACGGGATTCCTGCACCCCGTTCGCAACAGTACAGAGTTCGAAATTAGTTGTAAGACTGATTCTTAATTTTTAACTAATAATAGTCGTGTATAATTGTGCTTTATTTAAATTTATTGATTAGAATCTTTTAAATAAAGTCAAATAGAACACAAGGGTCTGCATATGCGTACAAAAGAAGAATTCACAGAAGAAGAAGAATTTACAGAAACTGTTTCAGCAGAGTCTTCAGAAGAATCTACAGAGCAACAAAACTTTAGCAAGAAAAGAAATTTATTCTTTTTATATGAATTTAATTATCCATATCCCTCAGAAATGCCCAGCATTAAATCAATAGATCATGATCGAAAAGTTATTGTATCAAATCACATAGACTCAAATATTAGAAAACGTCCATATGAAGTATTTTTTAATATAGCGAACGAACCTAGTATTGCATTAGATTTGTATCGATTTGTTATTGATGGTTATAAACAGAAGACGAATTGCGTAACAAATTGGGAAGAAAGAGAAAAAGGTTCATTAAAAGCTGTTTTAAATGGGTTTATGTATGTGATAAAAGCGATTCAAAATGAGACATTCAAACCTACGATAGATTGTCTTAAAAAATTACATGCTATTGCAACAACAGATGTAAATTTTTCTTATAAAGTGGTATCGGGTGATTTTAGAAAGGATAATAAAAAATATGGAATTGTAGTTGATGAAACACCGGAAGCAAATAATACAGGCTTTAATGCATCTATTAAAGGTATGGCAGAGATATTGAGCGCATCAGGATATAAGTCCAGTGAAGAAGAGATCATGAATCCAAATTTTGTTGATCCGGTCCTGAGTGATTGCGTGTTTCGCGATAAGCGTTTTTTATTTGGACTAAAAAATGTGGGCAATTTAGGAGGCGATGATTTTTATCAATTGATTTGCGAAAGAGTACAAATGATATTAGAACAATATCAAGAAGCAATTAAAACTGCAGAAACAGAAGATGAAAAACTTAATGCTATTGTTTCATGTGTTAGAAGACTTGAGATTGTTCATCCCTTTGACGATGCTAATAGTCGAACAATATGCGTACTTTTTTTGAATGCATTATTAATGTCAAATGGATTTATCCCTGTGATATTAGACAATCCTAATAAATTTGATGGTTATGCACAGCATGAACTGCTTAATATGTTAAAAAATGGGATGCAGAATACGAAAGCTCTTTTATATGGAAGAGAATTGTTTATGAACGGCTTCTCATCTGAATTTCGACGAACTCTACAGGGTTTACCAGGGAGTTATTCGCTTGAAGACCAACAATTATTGAAAATTATTCTTGTTGATATTTTGCATGAATTAAAAGTTACAGAGTTTCCCCAAAAAGATTTTTTGCCTTATGACCATACTAATTTGACTGAAGATCCCAACGTTTTCAATCGGAACCCCAATTTTTTCTCAACGCCCAAAGAATTAAACAAGTTAAGCAGCATCACAAAAATGAATTTGATGCTTTAACTTGCACATGTTGGGTTGCAGCTGTTTGCAACCCAATTCCGATTTATCTTCTGTATCCGTTCGGTGCATGAGGCGTGAGCGTTTACTATCTTCTTTTACAACTTTCTTAAATCCTTATGCTTCTTGTTGGGCAAAATAATTTAAATCTAACTCGCGAGCCGCTTTTACATCATCTAGCCGTTTAACAGGCAATGACTGGGGCGCATCTTTGAGTAAATTGGGGTTTGTCCTTGCTTCTTCTTTGATAGACTTCATTGCTGCTACAAAGTGATCTAACTCCTCTTTGCTTTCAGTTTCTGTGGGTTCAATAAGCAGACACTCTGGAACAAGTAAAGGGAAATAAGTTGTAGGTGCATGAATGCCATAATCTAGCAGTCTTTTAGCAAGATCCATCGCTGAAATCCCATAAGTTTTCTTCTCGGGACTTAAAGTCAGAATAAATTCATGAGAAGCACGTCGGCCGGGATAGGCTGGAGTATAGCCTATTTTGGTTAATTCTTTGAGTAGGTAATTTGCATTTAGCGTCGCATATTCCGAAACCCGTAATAAACCTTCTTTACCTAATACCCGCATATAAAAAAAAGCACGCAGTAAAATACCGGCATTTCCCATGAAGCAAGACAAACGGCCTATACTTTGTGGATAATCTTGGCGAGTTGCCCATTGATATCCAGAAGCTGTTTTTTTCACTACAGGTAAAGGCATAAAAGGAAGTAAACGTTTGCCTACTGCTACAGGGCCAGCACCTGGGCCGCCCCCGCCATGAGGTGTTGCAAAGGTTTTATGCAAATTTAAATGCATGACATCAAAACCCATATCTCCAGGTCTTACCTTACCCAAAATGGCGTTCAAATTGGCACCATCATAATACAATAAACCTCCTGCTTGATGAACAAGAGCTGCTATTTCCTTAATCTGGCGCATGAATAATCCTAGTGTAGAAGGATTAGTTAACATGATGCCCGCTGTCTTGGGACCAAGTTTGCTTTTTAGTTCTTCAAGATCAATGTCCCCATCTGCAGCAGTAGAGACTTCAACAATCTTAAATCCACACATGACTGCAGAGGCAGGATTAGTTCCGTGCGCTGCATCAGGAATCAACATTTCATCACGTGCAGTATCACCACGGGATTGGTGGTACGCTTTAATCATTGCGACCCCCGCAAATTCACCTTGCGATCCAGCCATAGGAGTTAACGATACCCCTGCCATACCTGTTATTTCAGCAATATGTTCTTGTAGATGATATAGAGGTTTTAAAAAGCCTTGACTGTCTTGTTCTATTGCCAATGGATGACGATTGAGAAAATTAGGCATTGATGCCGCCTTATGTACACCACGAGGGTTGTATTTCATAGTACAAGAACCCAAAGGATAAAAATTACTATCTATAGCAAAATTTTTATGCGAGAGTCGTGTAAAATGCCGCACAACTTGTAACTCTGAACACGCGGGCAATTTGGGAGGGGCTTTTCGTTGTAACTTAGCAGGAATAGCGTATTTACTATTAGTAATTTTTGGAGCTTGGGCTGTAGCTTGTCGGTTATTTTTAGATAGTTCAAAAATCAACATAATTTGCCTTCCATTTTTTGAATAAGTTCCTGGAGTTCAGCGCGATGTTTTACTGGAGTGAATTCAATAAACTGATACTCAGCTATTTCCGCCATATAATAAGGATCTTTTTTGAATATAGATTCCAGATAAGCACGATCATTAGTAGCTGCAATAATGATCCCTCCCGTACGAGGCTGCATAGGACCTGAAACCACCAACAAACCTTGTTTATAATAGTAATCAAGAAATTCTCTATGCGCTTGCAGGTATTTGTCTACCTCTTTAAGAGGAACTAAATAAGTTAATTGAATTACAAACATGAGACACCTCGTTAAGTCATGATAAGTTTCAATGTTTTGGCATACAGAGCAATATCTTCTGTGGTACGCATTTCTGTAGCACACACTAAAAGCGTATTTGTTAATTGAGGATAATGGTCTGTTAGAGCATAACCTCCGGTAATGCCGGCATTGGCTAGCTCGCTTAATACCTGATCCACTGGTTTGCTGAGTTTTAGTAAAGCCTCATGAAAATAAGGTGCATTAAAAACCTGCTCGACCCCATCAATTTGCGTTAACATGTTTACTAATTCATGGGTATTTTGATGACATTGATTAGCAACTTGGCGTAATCCTTCTGCACCTAAAAGACTCATATGGATGGTTGCTGCGGTTACCAGTAATCCTTGGTTGGTACAAATGTTAGAAGTAGCTTTACCACGCCGTATATGTTGTTCACGTGCTTGCAGGGTTAGAGTGAAGCCTCTTTTTCCGTCTTTATCTAAAGTACAACCAATTATTCTCCCTGGCATTTGGCGCACATGAATCATACGGGAACTTAAAAATCCAAAATAAGGGCCTCCCGAAGCCATGGGAGATCCTAAAGGTTGGCCTTCCCCACACGCGATATCAACGCCATGTTTGCCCCATAAACCGGGGGGTTTTAATAAGGCAAGTGAAATTGGATTGACACATGCAACACTGATGGTTTTGTTTTCATGTGCCCAATCACTTAGTTCATCGACCTGTTCCAAACAACCAAAAAAGTTAGGCTGAGCAATAACCAACGCAGAGATGTCTTCTCTAGTGTATCTTTCTAATGCAGAAAGAGGGGTAATTCCCTGTTTTTCATCAAAGGGTAATGTAATCACTTCAATATGCTGACTACGCAGGATTGTTTCAATGGTTTCGCGGTAAAAAGGATGTATGGTCCCCGCAATGAGTACACGGCTTGTTTTACTGTGTTTGTTTATTCGTACGGCCATTAATATGGCTTCAGCCACAGCTGTGGCACCATCATACATTGAAGCATTCGATACTTCCATTCCTGTTAGTTCACAGATCATGGTTTGGTATTCATAAAGCAACTGCAAGGTACCTTGACTTGCTTCAGCTTGATAAGGAGTATATGCAGTTAAGAACTCACCGCGAGAAGCAATATCCCACACTGCTGCAGGAATATGATGTTCATAGCATCCTGCACCCATAAAGCAAATTCCATTACGATTGGCATTTGCTAAATTTTGAGCTTCTTTTAACATATCCATTTCATTGATGCCTGCAGGCATATCTTGAAAGCCTGCATACTGTAATGATAATGGAATTTCATCAAATAAGGCTTGTGTATCTTGCGCACCAATAGTGCTAAGCATTTCCTTGGTGTCTTCAGGTGTGTGGGGGATATAAGGCATGATTAATGTTCCTCAGAAATCTCATTTTGATATTGTGCGGCACTTAAAAGAGTCTCAATTTCATCTGGATGACTGGGTTTTATCTTGACTAGCCAACCTGAAGTATAGGGATCGGTATTAACAATGGCGGGATTCTCAACAACAACCTCGTTAATGGCAGTAACAACACCACTAATAGGCGCATAAAAATCAGAGGCTGCTTTTACAGACTCAACGACACCTAATTCTTCACCGGCGCTCACCTCATCACCTATTTCAGGTAATTCAATAAAGACCATATCACCTAAGAGTTCTTGTGCGTGGTCGGTGATGCCTACAATCACCTCGCTTTGCTCTTTCTTTAGCCATTCATGTGTGCTTGTGAATTTTAATTCATTCATTGTCTTATCCTTAATTTTATACAATTTTAAAAAATTCTTAACTTTCCAGCACGGATCATCCAGCTTTTCACCAAGATTTAAAAAATTGGTGAATAGATACAGGAAGAGCTATTTATATCGCTTTTCCCGATTTAACGAAACGTGGTTTACTAACTTTTGCAGGCAACAATTTACCACGGATATCCACCATCACTTCTTCCCCTGTCTCAATAGGAACACGTGCCAAAGCTATGGATTTTTTAAGTGTAGGTGAATAGCTACCGCTGGTGATGATGCCATCTATGCTGCCTGGAATGACCACTCTTTGGCCATGACGCATAATCCCTTTGTCTAATAGAGTAAGTCCTACCATTTTTCGTTTAATGCCGATTTGTTTTTGGGAAAATAAAGCACCCATGCCGAAAAAATTACGGTCTGCAGGCTCCCATTTAATAGTCCAGGCAAGACCTGATTCCAATGGACTGGTGGAAGTATCCATATCTTGTCCATAAAGTAGCAAACCAGCTTCTAGTCTGAGTGTGTCTCTTGAGCCCAATCCACAGGGGTGTACTCCCACTTGCAATAAATCATCCCACAATGGCATTAAAAGTTCTTGGGGCAGAATGATTTCAAGACCATCCTCTCCAGTATATCCCGTACGCGCGAAAAACCATTGGTCAACATCAACACATTCAAATTGGGTCAATGTGGAAACCGCATCAATTTGTGCAGGATTAAGAATCTTAAGTGTTTTTTCTATGGCCTTAGGTCCTTGCACCGCAAGCATGGCTAACTCTCGTCGCTCTTGCAAACCAACAGCAAATCCCTCACTTTTTTGACGAATCCAAGCCAAATCAATTTGCCTAGTTGCTGAGTTCAGTACAATTCTGTAATTGTCTGAAGCACGTTGATAAACAATGAGATCATCAATAATGCCCCCATGTTCATTACACATGCAACTGTATAGTGCTTTCCCATTATGTTCTATCTGATCAACATCATTTGTGAGAAGCTTACGTAAAAATTGGCGGCCTCCAGCACCGAGTATATCGACAATAGTCATGTGCGAGACATCAAACATGCCCGCATCTGTGCGAACATATTCGTGTTCATTAAGCTGAGAACCATAATGTAAAGGCATTTCCCAACCGTGAAAATCAACCATTTTAGCGCCACATTTCAAATGAGAAGCATGAAGTGGAGTTTGAGCAATCATTGCTAGTCCTTTTTTTTCAGTCATCTTGATGTGGTTGATTATACCTATTGAGATATATACTGTATATTGCATACAGCATATTTATCATCCTAAATTTGGTAGTTGGGTCTGCAGTAGATTCAACTGCCGAATTTAGGATCATAAGTTCGACATAAAAATAACGCTATTGATTTGGGGTTACTTCAATGAATTGGCTAAATGTATGGCAATGGATGCTGGATTTTGGATGGCTACTCATTCTTTTGATAATTTTCAAACATTTTTTGCAAAACAGACAGACCTTAAAACAAGCTCAATCCTGGTTAAAAGCGAAAGGTCATATTACCGAATGCGAATGGATAGAAATCGGGCATAATGTTTGGCCTAAAATTGAATATACCTATCAGGTTTATGATAAAGAGATGACCGGTGAATATTTGTTTTTAG
>JACPOX010000034.1 GCA_016191305.1 Legionella longbeachae
CAATTGCATTTGAAACCTGTTTAAAATAAGTACTATAATCTTCATAGCTTCTATTTTCTATTTTTTTAATTGACTCTATTAAACCTTCAGCTGAATGATTTCTGAAAATTAATAGTTTTGCTTCCTTACCTTTATATGTTTTTTCATCAGCCTGTTTTTGGTAAGCATCTAATATTTTTTTACAATAACAATCAGTAATCAGTTTAAAAATCCACATATTATCTCCCTTTTTTATTTATTGAAAATTTAAAAATTTTCAAGCATGCTCCTTTTTGCAGTGGCTCAGTACTTCATTAGCAGCTCGAATCCCGGATAAATATGCGCCATGAACTGTGCTTGGGTCTGTAGTGGAGGTTGCTTCTCCAGCAAAAAAAAGTTTTCCAGCTACAGGTTTCGCTAAAGTTGAAATAACGCTTTTATCCACATTGATTGGTAAATAAGAATAACTGCCACGAGTGAATGGATCACTGCCCCAGTGCGTTTTGATATTTTTGGTAGGATTTGGAATGTTGTGGCCATAAATTTTTCTCAAGCGCTGCATCACCCATCGAGTTAAATAACTTTTTTCCATATCACGAGCTAATTTGCCACTGGTAAATACAATAAGGACTGGTTTTTTTGTGTATTTGTAATAATTAAAAATATTGAATGCTTCATTTTTATTTTGCGGCAACATACCAATCCATTCTTTATCTTTATCCCAAAAAACCCTATCAAATAATAAATATAATTTTTCAAAATTACCCATTTGTAACTTGGAGATTGCTTCTTTTTTGTCTTTAGGGAGGGAAGGGTGGAATATCATTGCATTGGCTTTGAGAACACCTAAAGGTACTGTAATAATCACTTGTTTGGCATGATAGACCTTATTTTGGGTGATTACTTCCACTGTATCCTTACCATAGTTAACTTGCAGAACGATTTGATTTAAATGTATAGGTATATTTTTAGAAAAATGCTGAAAAATTTGAAAATAGCCTTGTGGAAGAATGGCATTCTTCCCCGATGCGACGGATGCTTCCGATGCAGGATATATGTTTGGTGATATTTTAGTTAAGTTTTCAGCAAATTCGTAAGTATAGATATTTTCTAGGGCATAATGCAGCAAGGCACGTTGTTTGGCATCCATCTTTTTTTGTTGTGTAAATGCAGCGAAGTTTTGTTCAAAAGAGAGCAATTTGTTATGAGTTTGACAATAATGCAAGAATTCATTGGTTAAGCTGGAGAACAAGCTCAAGCTTTGTTTCGATACAGGCTTTCCCATACTATCATATAAAGCAAAGTCATTGAGCATGGCTGTAAGTTTGGAATTGTTGTAGGTATTAGGTACTAGAAATCGTTTATCTACCAAAGGTGTTAGGGGGTTATTATCTATTCCATGAATCCAGGAAGCACCTAGGTCAGTGGCAAATCCCCAATCATAGATGGTGAAGACTCGGCCTCCAAGACGATTTTTTGCTTCGAGGACAAGTACATTTTGTTGTGCATGATGTAATTGTTTCGCTGCGGTTAATCCTGCTACTCCGGCGCCAATGATTACAGTGTCATACTGATGTTGTGCCCAAGAGCAATTCATTGTGAAGAGCACTAAAATAAAATATGCACATGTTTTTTTTACCAAAGCAAAATGAAAAAGCTGAGGAAGTAACTTATGGAAGTTTTTGAGTTGAAGCACTTGATTCATACAAAATTTACTCTAGGGTAGATACGTAATTTAATTAATGAGAACTTCAAACATTTTAACTACTGCCTCTCTCTAGAGCAAAAGTTGCTGTGAGATTTATAGTGCTGATGCCATATTGGGAAGTTCCATTGGGATTTACCAGAGTTATTCCAAAGGGGGCAAGGTTATTATTAATACTTTCTGGATTTCCTGCATTGAATGCTGAAACATATCGAAAATCCAAGCCGATGGTTGTATAGCTGTCCAGATACCAAGCCACACCAATAATACCTTGTGCTGCTATACCAAAGCTTGAAGAATCACTGCTCACGGAGAAGGGCTCAGCTATGCCTAGGGCAATCGCTTGTTTATTTGTAGAAAACTGAGAGTGAGATCTTAGCCATACTCCACCTGCGCCCAATCCTACATAAGGAAAAAAGTTTTTCTCTGAATCGCTAGACAGAAAATCATAATAAACATTAAAAAGCCCATAAAAACCCATGGTATTACCATTAAATCCTAATTGGCTTGCCTCAATATTAACAGAGCATCCTTTAGGGCCGAGCACATTAGGACTAATAAAAGTACAACCATTTATCTGGAGTTCACCATAATTATTTATATTAAAAAGCAACTCACTTTCCAATCGAAAATTGCTTATTCTATAACCAACTGATGCGCCTGCACCACCACCAACTGGTGATAAATTGACTTCCCCTGCATAGAGGATATCATTGAATAGCACCTCAAATTGAGAGTTTGGTGCATGACTGATTTCACCAAGTAAACCAAAGTACCATCCTTCAACCCTTTCGATGCTAAAAGCATTATTACTTATTATCAAAGCACAAATAAATCCAATTTTAGCTAGCTGTTTCATTTCATATCCTAAATCAAGAATCAGGCCTAATAGTAATTCGTCGAGTATAAATGAGAGAGAGTATTTAAAAAACTATGTCAGTCTCACACAGGCGGGAATCCATTTGTAATGAATACGGTGCTTAATGTGCATGGCTTCCTCTCTGAGCGGGGATGACACACTTTAGTGAACATTCTCAAATAGATGCTATATGAAAATGGCTTATGAAACAAATTTTTTAGTTTTTTATTCTATTACTTAAAGAGAGTAATACTTCTGGAGGGAAATGTAATATAAAAAGCGATTTTATTGTACATTCGGTTCCGCAGTTTTTTTAACTTGACTTTCGAGTATGTCGAATTACCGTGGTCAAGCCACGGTAATTCGACGCGAGAAAAAACCAAGCATAAAAAACTGCGGAATCGAGTGTACAGATATAGCAATCCGGTAGTAAATTCAATTAATCGCAGTATACAAATATCCCAAAAAACGCGACTTATATTACACTTCCAAAGTGTTCAGTGACTTTGAACCATCCCGGAATTATTTTGGAATTATGTGGCGATTCTCTATTAACTTATCTTTTGTGGTCTGATAACCAATTTCAATTAATTTTAAAATTTTATCTGGTATTACACCAAGTGATGGGTATTCATTCAGTTCTGGCACAATGAGCAGATTTGCTGATTCAGCATTGATTGTTGCTAGTGCTGAAGAGCCGATAAGTAGGGCATTTATCAGTGTGGTGAGAAACGGTGGGTATTTAAAATCTCGATAAAACAATTTAATTCGTGCAAGTATACTGATTGAAAAAGGCATAACTAAAGGAAAATTGTAAAATGTTTTATCTTCTTTAGTCGGCGATACATTAGCGGCAATAATGAATGACTGTTTACCAAGCAGCGTGCGCATATGATCCACAGGTATATTATTTAATAACCCGCCATCAACAAAAAGCTGTCCATTCCGTATAAAAGGTGGATAAATAAATGGCAATGAACAGCTTGCCCGTATGTTCTCCCATAGTAGGCCTGTTTTTTGACAAATCTCTTCACCCGTATTTAAATTGCAAGCTATACTGAAGTTAGTAATCCAAAGATTCTCAGTAAGAATGTTTGAAAATTGATTTTGCAGAAATTCTGTTAATATTTTTCCGTTAGTCAATGATACTAGTGGAAAACACAGGTTTGCAAAAGAAATATCCTTATAACCTAAATGCCAATGGAAGCCCACCCTTTTGAGCCACCACCACTTAATACTAGGCCAATGGGTTGGTCTCTAATAAAACGAATCAGACGTTTAAAATCATCATCATTATCCAAACGAACATGATGATGTAAACAAAATTTTGATAATTGTAGCCAGTCACTTGTATTGCTGGCCATTGAAGAGCAATTTTTCTTATGGGTTAATATTAAATATTTTTTTGCAGTTAAAGGTAAAAGATATTTTTCCGAAATAAATTTTTTTTGGGGGGACATAAAAGGAGGGTCATCTATACAGCCAACAAAATATATATTATCTGAATTTTCCAAAATTATTTGGCATTCTTCATAATTTAAATCATCTGTATATTTTTTGTTTTTAAATTGATGCTCAGAAATAATAAAAAGAATGGATTTTTTTTCAACCTCTGATTTTATATATATATTCCTTATTACTTCACTGCTCATTTCTATTTGTTTTTCAGCAAAATATTTTTCATCAAAAATTAATAAATTATTTGTTTTGGAGTTGGATTTAATTTTTTCAATAAACACGCTTGAAATTGGTTTATCTGATATCGAAAAAATCACCGAATGATTGTTGCTTTTTTCTTCTGTTAATAATTTGATGACTTTTTGAGCACGGATTACAATTTTATCAATCAATTTCATTTGGAATTCCGTTGATGTATTGGTTTCCCAGAATTGAATGAAATTCTCACGAGATAATCGCAATAAAATTGTTAAACGGATTGATTTAATACTTAATGCTCGAGGTTTTTGAGAAAATACACCCAGCTCTCCTACTGATTCACCATGTTGGATCATACCTACAATTTTGATATTTTTATTTAAAATAGTATAAGCCTGTAATTGGCCTCTTATGACAAAATACATCGAATCAGATTCATCGCCTTGATTAAAAAGTACTTGGTCATTTTCCAGAATAACAAGCGTTGTGAGTTGTATCAAAGTTTCACATTGCTTGATATCAAGTGATGAAAATAAATCTGATTTTTTTATTAAAGTGACTAATTCTTCAGAAGTAAGTCCAATTTTTTCAAGTGTCCCTTTATTCAAAACTTGTTTCCCTGGTTTTTGGAAAGTTTTTTTATCAAAATCATCTCTCTTCACCGCAAATTCTCC
>JACPOX010000035.1:0-1850 GCA_016191305.1 Legionella longbeachae
TAACCGTGAAGCAAACCAATTACGTCCTATTCAAATCACCAGAAATTACACAAAACACGCCGAGGGCTCTGTGTTAGTTGAATTTGGGCAAACCAAAGTATTGTGTAATGCCTCTGTAATTGATGGAGTACCGCGTTTTATTAAAGGAAAAAATCAAGGTTGGGTGACTGCTGAATACGGTATGCTTCCTCGTGCAACACATAGCCGCACTGAACGAGAAGCCCATAAAGGAAAACAAGGCGGCAGAACAATGGAAATTCAACGTCTTATTGGTCGTTCTCTTAGAGCATGTGTGGATTTAAAATTTTTAGGTGAAAATACTATTACCCTAGACTGTGATGTAATACAAGCCGATGGCGGTACAAGAACAGCTGCTATTACTGGTGCATGTGTTGCCATGAAAGATGCAGTAAACTGGATGGTGGAACGTGAAAAAATTCGTAAAATGCCTGTTTTTAATTATATAGCCGCTGTTTCAGTAGGATTATATCGAGGCCAACCCGTTCTTGATTTGGACTATGCTGAAGACGTACTTGCCGAAACAGACATGAATGTAGTAATGAATGAAGAAGGACATTTCATTGAAATTCAAGGTACTGCAGAAGAAAGACATTTTAATCGAGACGAGCTAAACAACATGCTTGCAATGGCTGAAATGGGCATTCCAAAATTAATTGAAATTCAGAAAAGTGCGTGAAATATGAGTCCTGGTTGTTCTTTCATTTGAGTCGTGGAATATTGCGAATAAAATAAGCCACAATGAGACCCCACATTGATGAAACAACCAGTAAATCCATCGAATGTTCACAAAAGCCAAGGACAGCATCATCATTACTCGTTATTCCCATTTTTGTCCAAGCCAGGCAATGATGGGAGCACTTACCGCGTAGCCAATAAAACATATGAAGTCAAAGATGCAGGTTATGCAAGAGCTCTATTCAACTATCCCGGAAATTTTTCTTGATACCGAACTTAGATTAAAAGTTAGACTTATCACTAGCCAGTTCATGGGCTATATGACGAGAAATAATATTTTTATTCACTAATTCAATTAAATGCTGATCCAAAGTTTGCATTCCCTTGGCTTGACCTGTTTGGATTGATGAGTACATTTGTGCCACTTTATCTTCGCGAATCAAATTGCGGATAGCACTTGTACAAATCATGATTTCTAAAGCGGCCACTCGCCCGCCTCCATTTTTTTTCAATAAATTCTGTGCTATTACTGCTTGCAATGATTCAGATAACATCGAACGAACCATGGACTTTTCTTCTGCTGGAAATACATCAATAATCCTATTAATGGTTTTAGTAGCAGAATTGGTATGCAAAGTACCAAAAACCAAATGTCCCGTTTCCGCAGCAGTCAAAGCCAAACGAATTGTCTCTAAGTCTCGAAGCTCTCCTACCAAAATTACATCTGGATCTTCACGTAAAGCAGAACGCAAGGCGGCACTAAAACTTAGTGTATCTCGGTGAACCTCGCGTTGGTTTAGCAAACATTTTTTATTTTGATGTACAAATTCAACAGGATCTTCAATAGTTAAAATGTGCTCATAACGAGTGGAATTGATGTAGTCAATAATAGCAGCTAAAGTAGTACTTTTACCGGATCCCGTAGGGCCTGTAATTAACACCAAACCCTTAGGGTAACTGGCTATTTCTTCAAAAATTGGTGGTAACCCTAAATCATCCATACCTAAGATAGTGGAAGGAATGGTACGAAATACTCCGGCAGCCCCCCGCAACTGATTAAAAACATTCACTCTAAAACGCGAAAGATTCGCTATTTCAAAAGAAAAATCAGCTTCCAAAAACTCTTCAAACTCTTTCCTTTGTCTGTCGTTCAT
>JACPOX010000035.1:1952-9843 GCA_016191305.1 Legionella longbeachae
ACATCATAGAGGATTTTTAGTACCTCTTTATGTTCTAGAGCAGGCAAATTGATTTTACGTAAATCGCCATCAACACGTATCATAGGTGGTAATCCCGCAGACAGATGTAAATCTGAAGAGTTATTTTTTACTGAAAATGCCAATAATTCTGCTATATCCATTACTTGACTCATCTTGAGTATTATTCATTAATCATAGACTAGCTTATGAAGAGATACTCGGCAAACATTGTTTCTTTTGCTATTGTATGGAGTTTACCTAATCTTCCTAAAAATCATGAATCTTTATCAAAATCTAAATCAAGTACAACAATTGATAACACAGGCTGAATTAGCCAGTGGTAGAAAATCAGGCAGTGTTTTATTGCTGGCTGTCAGCAAGCAACAAAGCGTCGAACTAATTAAAGAAGCTTTTCAGTTTGGGATTAAGCACTTTGGAGAAAGTTATTTTCAGGAGGCGCAAAAAAAAATAAATGAATTACAAAACTTATCCATATGTTGGCATTTTATAGGCCCTATTCAAAGCAATAAAACAAAAGGGATTGCTTCTAATTTTAGCTGGGTTCATAGTATAAATCGTTATAAAATCGCCTACCAGCTTAATGAATACCGCCCTAAAAATTTAGACCCTCTTAATATTTGTCTCCAAATCAATTTGGTAGATGAAAAAACCAAAGCAGGAATCTCTCCTGAACATGCTATAGAATTAGCCCAAGCAGTCAGTCAATTACCCAATCTAAAACTCAGAGGTTTAATGACTCTCCCACCCCCACAGAAAAATCCACAAGATCAATATGATTTATTCATACAACTTAATCAGCTCATGCATTCACTTAATAATCAGCTTAACTTAAATATGGATACTTTATCTATGGGAATGAGTGATGATCTTGTTCCTGCAATAAAAGCAGGAGCCACTATCGTGCGTATTGGCCGTGCACTATTTGGTGAGCGACAAAGATAGAACAACAGGATATACTGTGCGCCTGAATTTGCTTAACCTCAACTCGATTCTTACGTCGAATTGAGGTTACATAGGGGAAAACATGTCAGGTATTATTGCAGTAGCGGTTTTTATTGTTTCTATAGTTTTTTCGCTCATTATTTTCAGTTTATGGCTTCGTATGGCACTGCGTTATTTACGCATCAGCGCGGTACATCCAGTAAGCCAACTTATATATAAGATGACCAATCCTATAGTCAATCCAATTCAATTAGTTTTTAAACAAAAATACCAGCCAGGACAAAAATACGATATCCCCGCGCTCATTGTCCTTATCATTGTTGAAATACTCAAAATAATTAGTATAAGTTTACTTACTTTCCATACCATACTGCCTATTAGACTCGTGCTGGTCTACGTATTTGCCGATTTAATCATTCAGCCCTGTGATATACTGTTTTTTGCCATTTTGTTTCGCGTCATTATGAGTTTTGTCAATCCTCGTTGGCAAGGTCCAGTTGCTGATTTCCTACGTCTATTGACAGAACCCGTGTTAAAACTTGTTAGACGCTTTATTCCAGACATTGCAGGTTTTGATTTTTCTCCCTTTATTATCATGCTCCTACTGAAAATGATAACATTGTTTATTAACGCGAGTCTGCCCTGGAGAATACTATAAAAGAAGCTATACTTAGCTTTATGCAGAGGATACAAGGTTGGAATTATGAAATTGACACTCCTTGTTAGTACAGTTTTAGGATTACTTATTCTACCTCTCAGCCTGTTCGCAGACGGCCAGTCTTATTATTGCCCGCAGAATCATGCCTACATTCAAATCGGTATGACGCCAGATCAAGTCATTGCAGCCTGCGGCCAACCCGTAAGCCAGCAGGAGACAAATCAACCTGTTTTACAAAAAGTTCCTGTACAACAACTCATTTATAATAACCTGGGAACCAGTACCGCTTTTTACGGAGTATGGAATCTACCTACAGGTAGTGGCGGTGTTCAACTCGAAATAGATATTGTGGATCAAAAAGTACGAGCCATTAAATTAGATGGGGCAAACAGCAATGCAGTTTCTGTCTGTCAGGGAGTAAATATCCAAGCAGGAGATCCCGCACAAAAAGTTTTTTATTCTTGTGGCAATCCTTCCATGGTAAATAATAGCTATATCAATGAAGTAGTACCAACAACTGAAAAACCCAAAATTTGGGTATTTCAACCTGGTCAATATCAGTCTCCAGTAACCATGACTTTTGTTAATGGCAAGCTACTGTCGATTCAATAGGGGCTGTTGACAATTGCTTCTAGAGCCTACGTTCTGCGCTTTATGCGCAGAATCCAGTATCAGAATAGAATTATTGACACTTGATAGGTATGGATCCCGCGCATAAAGCGCGGGAAGTAGGTAGTTCAAGATGAATTGTCAACAAACCCTAGAGTCTTCGAATTTTTTAAAGAATACATGACGATTTACTAGGGTGTGTTAGAAAAATGAGCTAAACTCCATAACTTATGTTAAATTAATTGAGGTAAAATCCTAAATGGCTGAAAGCATTGACGAAATCACTATTGCATTTAGTGAAAATGATACAGAAACCACTAAAGAACTTGATAAACAGATATTAACTAAAGGTGCCTGGACCACAATTATGTTTAAATATCAGGAATGGGAGAATGCCAAAAATGATTACGGCCCAGTCAAATATTCCATTCGACGTTATCAAAAACGTAATAACCAATACTGGCAAAAATCAAAATTTAACATTTCCAGCGCGGATCAAGCTCAAAAAATCATTGATATTCTTAGTGAATGGTTAAAATAACCATTCAGCTCTTGATAAGCTGGCACTACTCTCTTAAAATTAATTTTGTCTTTTAATTGATACCGAAAGACAAAATTAATTAACGCTTGTCAAAAACATTACTCCAATAGTAATAGGTCCGGTAGGGTGTAAAAATCTTGGAGAAAGTTCAATTTTGAGTCGGGTTCGAGAGAAAAAAAAGCTCATGTTGATCCTATTAGACAACGTCACTATGTAGAGCATCTTTTTTAAGTAACCATTTACGAATCTCATCTCCTTCGAGTGTCTTTGCTTCGACTAAATCTAAAGGATTCTGAGAATATGAGTCACAAATGTTAACATTTATATCCCTTGATGTAAGTAATAGCTGGACTATCCTTAGGTTATTGGATTTTACAGCATAATGTAATGTACTCCTACCAACATAATCTACAATATTAACTTGAGAGTGAGAGTCAAGTAATTCTTTAACGGCAACTGTGTTATTTGCAATCGCTGCCAACATTAATGGTGTTTGTCCTTGTTTATCAAATGAATCTATAGGAATAATCGATAGACAAATTTTAACCATTTTCTCATTCCCATATTTGGCTGCATAATGTAGTGCATTACGCCCTTTAAAGTCCGTTAATTGTAATGGATCATCAACCAAAATAAGCTGTTGAACACACTCATACTGCCCATTTAAAATGGCAGAATGAATTGGATAACGCCCTAAGTTATTAGAGATAGAAGCAAGATTTTTCGCTTCTTTCAGCATATCTTTAACTAATTCTTTGTAGCCATATATGGACATGATATGCAAAATATTATCATTAGATTCATTTCTTTCGAATGAAATGTCTTTATAGAATTTACTTAGTAAAATATAAATTGCATGCTTATTTTTTTTCATTTGTTCATCATGATCGATAGGAAGTATTAACGTTGAAAATAAAATCGATCCATGGTTCGTATTTGTTTCATCTAAATTGGCATTAAGTGACAATAAATCTTCAATTGTATGCAGGTGTCCACGTATCGCTGCTAAATGGATTAGAGTAATACCGTTAACTTTAGTATTTATTTGTTCAGGACTTGGTTGGAGTTTTTTCAAATAAACATTGAGTCCCAAATTTACAATGACTTGAAGAGGTGTCATGCCCTCTAAATTAGATACTGAATCTGTCAAATTATTTGTATTGATGTTGGGTTGGATTGTATCAAGAAATTTAGAAATTATATTTTGACACGACTTAAACCTATCTATAAGCTCTCCACCAAAATGAAGGTCGGTACTAATATTACTCTCACACCAATATATTAATTTATTGACATCTTGAGGTGTAGGTTGTAATGAATTTATGCGCAATTTGTTACAAAGTTCATAAAACTTATTTGTCATTATTTAACTCCGAGGCATTAAAATTTTTAATATTTAATTACGACACAAATAGTTTTAATGTCAAAGTATGTTTTTGATAGTAAGTAAATATAGTCTATCTTTAAAATAAATGCGAAACTTAAAATTGTTAATTTAAGGTGTTGGTATGGTTCAAATAAGCCGCGTAGCTTCAGACAGAAAGACTTTAGGCTTACCTTCTGTTATCTATAAAGAATTCATGAGAAATATCAACGATGCCATCGATGTGTTTAATAAAAGCACTAACAAAAAAATTAAGAAAATTGCTTTAGAAAAAATACAAGAAAAAATACAATACGTTGATTTTCAGACTCCCCCCTCAAATTTAGTAGGGAGTTTTCACGAAATAAGAAAAAAACTATTTTCCCAAATTAAAGAGGCTTATGCCGAAATTGGTGTAGATACTCTATGTCAATCTGATAAGAATTACTCTCCAATTGCTCGTATAGTAACTGATATGAGCCAGGATAAAGCAGATAGATTAATGGAAATATTAAGTAAAAGGGAGCATGACAATCTCAATACAGAATTAAAAGCCTTATATGATTCGACCGATTTTTCTCCTGAAGCCAATCAATGGAGAACTTTTCTAGAAACTCATTCAATTGAGTTTCTCGGCGGTATTAATTCAAAGAATTTCAAAGTCATAAACACTCTCGATAACAGCATTAAAGTATTAAAAGTAGATTTACAAGTGGGCCCAAGAAATGTAGAGCACAATTTGCGTGGCGCTCTACCTGATGTTTTTACTCCAACAGAAGCTTCTCGTCAGGTACTAGGAAAGATTCAAGATAAATACGAGCTAGAATCCAGAAACTTGCTTGTAACAGATTATTGCACCTTAGGCTCAGTTTACGCTCATGGGGAAAAGGTTCGTAAAGAAGGGATCGATGCCACTTATCAGAGCGCCACTGAAATGATGAGTCAGATGACGCAGGTATTTTTAGATATCCAAAACAACAATTGTTTCTTTCCCGATGCCAAACCAACCAATTGGTTAGTAGATGTTAATGGTAAAATTCGAGTGGCTGACACAAAAAGTATTTTAGCTACAAAGAATGGTCAATATGATGCTGGGCCAATCGGTGAGGTAGCCACAACTGAAGAATTTTCTATGGAATTTATTAAACCCAATAACGTCTATGATGCTGAAAAAATACATGCCAACCTTTTAGGACGCAACATCTATAACTATCTTACTGGGATAATGCCCCCTGGCATCGTTTTTAAGTGGAATCATCCTATATTTGAAGGCTCCATTGGTAATGAATATAAGCTGTTGATAATAAATCTTACCCGTGATCCACCTTCTAGCAGAATGAGCTTGAAAGATGCCCAAATTAAATTACAGGAGTTGCGAACTCAACTTGAATTTCAAAAAAGGGAAGAAAATCAATCTCCTAATTTAGGAAATCAGAGTATTCAATTACCAGATATCAATAAAAGTCTGCACAAAGTATTCGAGAATTTTTTACAAGGCACACAATCTGCTGAAGAAGTTACTGAAGCTTTGCGAAATGCATTTAAAGAAAAAACACCGCAAGAAAGAGCGCAGCTAATCAATCATCCTTCTCCGTTATTGCCTTTAGCTGTGAGAGCAAACAATTCTTCTTGGGTTAGAATTTTATTAAATAATGGAGCCGATCCTAATGATTTGCAGTACATGGCTAATAATAATCTCCTTAGAGACGCTGCAATAAATAAAAATCCAGAAATAATTGATCTTCTTCTTGTCAAAGGAGTTTCATATCATGGAAGTGAGGGACTTTCATCAGAATCAACTCAATTCATCATCGATGCTTTAATTAGGACAAAAAATCCTATACATGCCCCAGCGATCCGTGATGCATTGGACTATCAAAGTAAAATCCAAAATCAAGAGCACAGTGTCATTGAAACTGAAGTTGATCTGATGATCGTTATTGGACCAGATGAACGAGGTGAATTTAGTCATCAAGCAGCAAGAGGTCAATTTATTGATGACTGTAAAAAGCGCGGTATTAAAGTGCATATAGTAGGTAACGGGAACGATTTCATCCAAGATCAAGAGCTCGCTCACTTACCTAAATCAAAAAATTTAATTCTTTTGGGACATGGTAGTGCTAGACATAATAACCATAGAATAGATGTCATGCAAAATGAAAGAAATACTCTAAACGTCATAAAAAATATTCAAGATAAAACAGGTTGTTCCAACATAATAACTCTTTCTTGTTATGGGGGATTAGTCATTGATAATGAAAAAGCATCTAATCAATTAAAACCGGGTACAACAATCTTTGCACCCTCTCCAAATGATGAGCCTTCTTTGCTAATGAATAACATTGATATTATTAAGATATCCATCGAGGAAATAGGAACAAATAATGGGAATCTTAATTTAATGAATTTGACTCAAAATTGTCTTGAAAAATTTTCTGAAACAGCGTGTTTCATGTATGTTCCTGAAAATTCAAACCAACCGTCAGAATCCGCAACAATGAAAGGAAACCACCAAATCCATACACAAAATACCGATTTTAATGCAGGTCGAATTTCAACACTTAACACATATTTAAAAGATGTAATTGACAAAAATCCTGGTGATAGCCTTAAAAACAACTTGGGAAGCTTGGTTCTAGATGATAAGGGAGGACCTGAAACAAAATATCATAAGATAAAAATGATAAGAGAGCAAACACCTGGTTACCAACTCAGAAGTAATCATTATAAAAATAATGAACTAACTTTCCATATTTCTAAAGGGCATTCAGATGATGTATTTAACATACTTAATAAATTAGAACATTCTAATAAACAAAAAGAGGCAATTTTTTTATTAAATTCAACTGTAGCCGTTTCATCTCCAGAGGCCTACAAGGTGTTACCTAGTTTCGTAAAATCAGGAGCAAGTATTTATCAGGATTATCCTTACGGACCCAAAAAAATGAGCGTTTTTGACTATGCATTGAATAGCAATAAACTTCCATTGATAAGAAACTTATGTAAATCAAATGAACAAGACCAGAATGGAAGATTTCCAATGGATATTATATTGCAACAAGAAAGTGGAAAAAATCCTCCAAATATAGCATTAATTACTTCGTTGCTGAATGAGCGTGATGTTATGTTTAATCGAAATAATAATACGACGATGACAGCAATAAATAAAATTTTAAAACAAGAAGTTATTCAATTTGAACGAGAGCCCTCGATTGAATCAATTAACACACTCATTAACGCAGGCGCTTCTATTCACGGACCTGGATCAGAAATATATAAAGGACATTCACTTTTAACGTTTGCTATTGTTAAGAACAATTATAAGCTTTTCAAATTATTAGTGGACAAGGGTGCCGACCTTAATTTTAAAATGCCAAATGAGGCTGGTGATTCGCCGCTTACTTTTTGTCTGAAAAGAGAACCCATCAATCCGGTGATGGTTAAAATCCTAATTGATAAAGGTGCTAATCTAAATCAATGCAATAATTTCAATCAAACACCCCTCGATTTAATTAAAGCGCTACCAGATAATAATATAAAAGAAACTCTTATTAGTTTCGTTCCAAAAGAGATGTTAATAGATCAACAAAAAATGTTTTTGAACCAGCATAGAATGAAAAGTGAATTGAATGAAGGAAGAAAAATCGTACAAAACATTTTCACACGGCACGGGCGAAAAATCGCTCAGCAATAACATTGTGCTTTCCTTTTACGAGGACAAAACAGGCACCCTCTGGATAGGAACGCTTGACGGACT